>JAFMQQ010000550.1 GCA_017354595.1 Micromonosporaceae bacterium | reverse complement strand
GCACGAAGTCGCCGCAGCGCAGGCAGCGCCACGCCTCGCCGAGCGCGGTCCGGGCGTGCAGCCGGGCGCGCAACGCCGGCTCGGCCGGCGCGTAGGTGACGTGCCCGCGACGGCCGCAGGTACGCAGGTTCCAGTCCATGTGCCGAAGCTACCGATGCCAATCAACATGTGCCCGCGTACCGTGGTCGGCGTGTCCGCCGAGATGGCCGACCGGCTGAGCCTCGCCGACCCGTACACAGTGCCGACGACGTACTGGCACGCGTTGCCGGACGGGCGGATCCAGTGCGACGTCTGCCCGCGGGCGTGCCGGCTGCGTGAGGGGCAGCGCGGGCTGTGCTTCGTCCGCGGCCGGATCGACGACCAGATCGTGCTCGCCTCCTACGGCCGTTCCTCGGGCTTCTGCGTCGACCCGGTGGAGAAGAAACCGCTCAACCACTTCCTCCCGGGTACGCCGGTGCTCTCCTTCGGTACCGCCGGCTGCAACCTCGCCTGCCGGTTCTGCCAGAACTGGGACATCTCCAAGTCGCGCGAGATAGACACCCTCTCCTCGGCCGCCACCCCGGAGGCGCTCGCCGCCGGAGCGGTGGCTGCGGGTTGCCGGTCGGTCGCGTTCACTTACAACGACCCGGTGATTTTCCTGGAGTACGCCGTGGACGTGGCGGATGCCTGCCGGGAACGGGGAGTACGGGCGATCGCGGTCTCCGCCGGGTACATGAACCCGCCGGCTCGGCGCGACTTCTACGCCCACATGGACGCGGTGAACATCGATCTCAAGGCGTTCACCGATCAGTTCTACGAGAAGGTCACCTTCTCCCGGCTGCCGGTGGTGCTGGAGACGCTGGAGTATCTGCGCCACGAGACGCAGGTCTGGCTGGAAATCACCACGCTGCTGATCCCGGGATACAACGACTCCACAGTGGAGATTGCCGAGCAGGCGGCGTGGCTCGTCGAGCACCTGGGGCCGGATGTGCCACTGCACTTCTCCGCGTTCCACCCGGACTTCAAGATGCTCGATGTACCGCGTACCCCGCCGGAGACACTGCACCGGGCGCGGCGCATCGCGCGCGAGGCCGGGCTGCGGTACGTGTACACCGGCAACATCCACGATCCGGACGGGCAGACGACCTACTGCCCGGGCTGTGAACGGCCGGTGGTGGTTCGCGACTGGTACGTGCTGCGCGACTGGCAACTCACCGACGCCGGTGCGTGTGTCCACTGTGGATATCAGTTGCCCGGCGTGTATGAGGGCCCGGCCGGCGACTGGGGCAACAAGCGCCAGCCGGTGCGGATCGGCATCACAGATCGGCCGGAGTAGTCATGCCCGCGGTGGTACGCCCGCCCGCGGTGGCCGGTCGCTTCTACCCGGCCGACCCGGCGGCGCTCGGCGCGCTGGTCGACCGGCTGCTCGCGGCGGTACCGGTACCCGCCGGCGAGCCGCTCGCCCCGGCGTACGTGGTGCCGCATGCCGGGTACCGGTACTCCGGCCCGACCGCGGCGCACGTCTACGCCCGGCTGGCGGTACGCGCCGGACAGGTACGCCGGGTGGTGCTCGTCGGGCCGGCGCACTACGTGCCGGTACGCGGCTGCGTGGTGCCCGCCGCGCCGGCGTGGCGTACCCCGCTCGGCGAGGTACCGGTAGACGACGCTGGGCGGGCGGCGGTGGGGCTGGTCGCCGATGACGAGCCGTTCGCGCCGGAGCACTCGCTGGAGGTCCAGCTGCCGTTCCTGCAACGCGTCCTGCCGCCGGGTGTCCCGGTGCTTCCGGTGCTCGCCGGTGTATCCACAGTGGACGAAGTGGCCGCGGTACTGGCCCGGCTGGTCGAGGTGGGCGGTGCCGGTACCACGATCGTGTGCAGCACCGACCTGTCGCACTACCTGAACCAGCCCGCGGCACAGGCGCAGGACGCCCGTACCGCCGCCGCCATCACCGACCTGGCACCCGAACGGATCGGTACCCGGGACGCCTGCGGAGTATTCGCCCTACGCGGAATGCTCGGCTGGGCGCGACGCACCGGCCTGCGCGCGAGCGTGCTGCACCGCTGCACCTCGGCGGATACCGCCGGCCAACCGGAGCGCGTGGTCGGGTACTGCGCCTGCGCCGTGGAGCCAGGCGGGCCACCCGCGACCCGGCGCCCCGCGGACTAGCTCAGCGGTAGTCCTCGTCCAGGTCGACCACGCGGGCCTGTTCGACCGCGTCCCACTCGCCGACCTCCAGGCCGCGCTGTACCTCGACCGGCTGCTGCACCGGGTCGGCCGGCAGCGCCTGCTCGGCCGCGTCGGCCTCGGGCGCCTCGATGTCACGTTCGTCCGGATCAAGGTGGTCGGACGTATCGACGAAGTCCTCATCCGCACTCGGGTCGGTCATCATCGCCCTCCTTCCGCCACTGCTCACCGGGTCGCAACCCACGCTACCCGCCAGCGGAGGCCCCGGCTCGGTGCGCGATACTCGTGGCGAGAGTCTCCATGCCGGAAGGAGCACCAGAATGCCTATCGCTTCTCCCGAGGTGTACGCCGAGATGCTGGACCGCGCCAAGGCTGGCGCGTTCGCCTACCCGGCGATCAATGTCACCTCTTCACAGACGCTGAATGCTGCGCTGCGCGGCTTCGCCGAGGCCGAGAGCGACGGCATCATCCAGGTCTCCACCGGTGGCGCCGAATACCTCTCCGGCCCCACCGTGAAGGACATGGTCAGCGGCGCCGTCGCGCTGGCCGGCTACGCCACCGAGGTGGCCAGGCACTACCCGGTCAACATCGCGCTGCACACCGACCACTGCCCGAAGGACAAGCTCGACAAGTACGTGCGCCCGCTGCTGGCCATCTCCAAGGAGCGGGTAGCCCGGGGCGAGGCGCCACTGTTCCAGTCGCACATGTGGGACGGCTCAGCGGTGCCGCTGGAGGAGAACCTGCAGATCGCGCAGGAGTTGCTGCGCGAGGCGGCCGCGGCGCATGTGGTGCTGGAGATCGAGGTCGGTGTGGTCGGCGGCGAGGAGGACGGCGTCGTCGGCGAGATGAACGAGAAGCTGTACAGCACGCCGGCCGACGGGCTGGCCACGGCGGAGGCGCTTGGTCTGGGCGAGAAGGGCCGCTACCTTGCGGCGATGACCTTCGGCAACGTGCACGGCGTCTACAAGCCGGGCAACGTGAAGCTGCGGCCGGAGATCCTCA
>JAFMQQ010000549.1 GCA_017354595.1 Micromonosporaceae bacterium | reverse complement strand
CACCGCCTCAGCCTCGCCGGTACCCGATCGCCGACCGCGGGCCGCTCAGCCGCGCCGGGGCCGGGCGGAGCCGGAGCGCCGGCTTGGCCTGGCCGCCGCGGTCTCCCGGCGGTTCTCCTTCTTGATCGCCTGGACCAGTTCGGCCCGGTTCATCCGGGAGCTTCCCCGGACACCCAGCCGCTGCGCCAGATCGAGCAGGTGTTGCCGGGGTGCGTTGGCGTCCACGCCTTCCGCGGTGGCGGTCGGCGGGTCGTTGCGCCCGCGTGCGGCCTGCGCGTCACTCGGCCCGCGCCGCCCCTTGGGCTCCCAGTGGTCGCCCACCTTCTCGAAGGAGTGCTTGAGTGCGGCGAAGGCGGTGCGGTGTGCCCGCTGCCCCTCACCGTAGGTCTCGACGGCCGAGTCGTGCGCCTTGACCCAGGTGTCCTGGGCCTTGGGTACGGAACGCTTCAGGGTACTCGGCAGAACCTCGCGACCGGGCATCTTCGAACCTCCCTGCCCTCGAGTCTCTCCTTGCGGAGCTACCCGGGACGCGGGCCGGATAAACCGGCCCACTGGCGTACGTCCCACAGCCACACCCCGTCGATCCACTGTGGAGGGAAGCCGACCAGTTCGGTTACCCAGGCGCGAAGCGCGACCTGGCTGCGCTGCGGCGGTGCCAACACCATGATCGGCGCGCGCCAGTACCGGAGGTCCGCCCGCGCCGCGGCCCGCACCCCGGCGGTGATCGGGCCCAGCGGGACGCCCTTGTTGCCGGGCAGCGTGAACTGGTCGAGTCCACCGTCCACTTCGTACTTGGCGGTGGGCCGGTAGGGCAGCATCATGAGCCGGTACAGGTCGCTGGAGGTGGGCCGGGCGGGCGCACCGAACTGGGCGAGCTTGTCGTTCGGGCCGCGCGGGCCGAGGAAGTAGCCCCGGGCGATGGAGAACTTCAGGCCGGTCTGTGCCTGCCAGTACATCCCGTCCGGTACCTGGGAGGCGGGCATCGGTACGAACACGATGCTCTGCCCGGGACCCACGTACCGGCGCCACGCCCCACTGGCCAGGAAGTCCGGAAGGTGGTGCCGCCCGGTGACGGGTATCGGCGTGGGGAAGATCGCCAGTAGCGCCACGGCGGCCAGCGCGCAAGCCGCCACCCGGGTCACCCGTACCCGGTGCGGTACCTCGAAGGCCGCCTGCAGGCCGAGGGCGAGCAGCGCGCCGAGCACCGGTGTGGTCGCCAACGCCAGCCGGCCCGGTACCAGCAGATCGAACGGGGGCAGACCGTTGAGCAGCTGGTACGGCGCGGAGAAGGTGGACGGGTGGCCGCGCCAGCGCAGCACCGGCCCGAGCGACAGGATGGCGAACACGATCCCCACCACGGACGCGGTACGGACCAGGATGCTGCGCCGCCACAGCCAGATCATGGTGATCCCACCGAGAATCACCAACGGCCAGCCGAACTCGGCATCGTCCTCATTCGGGCTCTTGGTCAGCGTGGTCGACGCCTTGGTGAACAGCCCGACCAGTGACTGGCGGGGCGGGGTCACCAGGCCGAGCACGTCGTTGCTGTGCAGGCCGACCGGGAACGGCAGGCCGTGGTAGGACTGCGGACCAGCGAACTGGTGGTAGAGCGGGTAGGCGAGCACCACGATCGCGATCAGCGCGGCGAGGCCCAGCCCGGTGAGGTAGCGCAGTGCGTCGCGCCGCAGGCCGGCCAGCGCGGGCTGCCGGCCCGAGGCGCGCCATCTGCGGCGCAGGTCGAACAGGGCATATACCACCACGAACAGCCCGAGTGCGAGGGCCGCGATGAACAGCAGCTCTTCGTTGACCAGTGCCTGGTACACGATGAGCAGGCCGAGGGCGATACCGGCCCTGATCGGCGCGGCGGCCAGCTTGAGCGTGGCCAGGGCGATGAATGGCAGCGCGAACTGGGCGACCAGGTTGGGTTGGCCACTGGTGTGCGAGACCATCATCGGCGCGAAGCCGCAGACCCCACCGCCCAGCGCGGCGGCCAGCCGCGAGGTGACCACATGCCGGCTGAAGACGAAGTACCAGCCGAACCCGGTCAGCGCCATGCTCGCGGTCACCAGGAACACGTACGAGACGCCCGGCCCGAACAGCAGGGTGACCGGCGCCAGCGGGATGGACAGTCCGAGAATGGACGTGTTGGCCATCAGGTTGACGCCGGTCGGGAAGTTCATCGCGTGGGTGAAGAACGGGCTCTGGCCGTGGGTGATGATCTGTGCACCGTGCGCCAGCATCCACTCGAAGAATGTCTGGTCGCCCGGGTTGTAGCCGACGGCCCGATAGGTCGGCTCCCGCCACAGCCTGCCGGTGACCCAGACCGCGAGCAGGACGTACACGGCGGCCGTGATCAGGTCAGGGCGCCGCCCGGTCCAGCGGATGCGGGTGGCCGGTGCGGCGGACGGGGGCTCGGTCTCCTCCTCGGGGCTGGCGGTCGAAGACGTCACGGTGCTGGCCGAAGGCACGTGCCGCATACCTCCTCCGTACAGGGAAACCGTCAACCCACGCACCCGGCCGCAAAGCACCGGCGGCCGGGCGTGTTGCTGCATACCCGGCGAGGGCCCGGATACACCGGCAAAAGCCTAGCCGGCAGGTATTGGAGCTTTTTCAGCCGGCCAGCCGCCGGACATCCCACAGCCATACCCCGCCGGTCCAGGTTGGACCGAAGCCGAGCAATTCGCTGGTACGCCTGCGCAGCATCTGTTCATTGTGCTGGGGAGGCGCGAGGATCACGATCGCCGCGTGCCAGTAGCGCAGGTCGGCACGGGCACCGGCGCGCTCGGACCGGGTGAACGGCGGGGCCGACCCGCCGGAGTGGTCGCGGCGCGACCGGGCCAGGGGAGTGTCCATTTCGGACGGATCGAGTGGGCGCCAGGGGAGCATCGAGATCCGGGACAGGGTGCTGGACATCTGCCGCGCCGGTGCGCCGAACTGGGCCCGCGGGTCGCCGGCGCCGCGCGGGCCGAGGAAGTAGCCGCGCGGCAGCGGGTACGCCAGCCCCGCCTGCGCCTGCCAGTAGAGCGGTTCCGGCGTGCGGTAGCTGGGCAACGGTACCGGCACGATGGTCTGCCCGGGTGCCACGTACCGGCGCCAGGCGCCGCTGGCCAGGAACTGCGGCATCGGCTGCCGGTCGGCCGCCGGTACCGGTGTCGGCAGCAGCGGTACCAGCGC
>JAFMQQ010000548.1 GCA_017354595.1 Micromonosporaceae bacterium | reverse complement strand
GGAAGCACTGTCCAATGTGGCCAGACATGCGCCGGGAGTACCGGCTTCGGTCGCCCTCGCCCGTTCCGGCGACGCGCTGACGGTGACGGTGGCCAACCGGCCGCCGGCCCGGCCGGTACCGGACAACCCGTCCGGGCACGGACTGCTCGGCATGCGCGAGCGGGCCGCCGCCGTGGGCGGGCAGCTGTGGGCCGGACGTACCGCCGACGGTGGCTTCGCGGTGCGCGCGGTACTGCCGCTCGCCGGGGGTACCCAATGATCAAGGTGCTGATCGTGGACGACCAGGCGATGATCCGGGAGGGCTTCGCCGCCCTGCTGGCCGCGCAGCCGGACATCGTGGTCGTGGGTGACGCCGAAAACGGCACCGACGCCGTGACCGCCAGCCGGCGGCTCGACCCCGACGTGGTGCTGATGGACGTGCGGATGCCGGTGATGGACGGGTTGACCGCGACCGAACGGATTCTGGCCGGCCCGCCCGGTGTACGGCAGCCGAAGGTGCTCATCCTGACCACCTTCGACCTCGACGACTACGTCTTCGGCGCGTTGCGCGCCGGCGCCAGCGGCTTCGTCCTCAAGGACGCGCGGGCCGCCGAACTCGTGCACGCGGTCCGGGTGGTGGCCTCCGGCGACGCCCTGCTGGCCCCGTCCATCACCCGGCGGCTGATCGCGGACTACGCGACCCGGGGCCGGCCCGACCCGCGCAACGCCGCCGCGCTGGGCGAGCTGACCCCGCGTGAGACCGACGTACTGCGGCTGGTGGCCCACGGGCGGTCCAACCAGGAGATCGCCACCGACCTGGTGCTCGCCGAGCAGACGGTCAAGACGCATGTCAGCCGGATGCTGACCAAGCTCGGACTGCGCGACCGCGCCCAGGCGGTGGTCTTCGCCTACGAGAGTGGGTTGGTCCGGCCCGGCAGCTAGTACCGCGGTCCCGACCGGATCGGCTCCGCGGAGCGACGGCACCGCCGGTACCCCCGCCCTAGCTTCACCGCCATGAAGAGATGGCTACTGCACCTCGCGGCGGCGTGCGGGCTCGGTGTGGTGTTCGCGATCGGGCTGCCGGATGCGGCATCCGCGGGCGGCGCCGCACATGTCATCGAGACCGTCGGCGACCCGTACACCGCCAGGCACATCGCGGTGCTCGTTCCCGGAGCGGACACCACGGCCGGCAACTTCGACACCGGCCTGGGTGGCGTACTGCGCCGTGCTCCCGGATGGCAGGCGCGGCAACTGGCCGCGGCCGCCGGTCCCGGTACCGCGGTGATCGCCTGGCTCGGCTACGACCCACCGCACGGCATCGACCGGTCGGCGATCCGCTCGGAGCGGGCGCAGGCCGGCGCGGACGCACTGGTGGCCTTCCTGGACCGGCTCGCGGCCGACGCTCCACATGCGACGGTCACGGTGATCGGGCACAGCTACGGCACGGTGGTGCTCGGCCACGCGGCGGCGCGACTACCCGCGACCGTCACCGACCTGGTCGCCATCGGCAGCCCGGGCATGGACGTCTCCCGCGCCGCCGAACTCGGTACGCACGCCCGGGTCTGGGCCGGCTCCGACCCGACCGACTGGACCCGGCACCTGCCGGATATCCGGGTGTTCGGCGCCGGGCACGGCACCAACCCGATCCGCACGAGTTTCGGCGCGCTGGCGTTGGATGTGCACGACGCGCCCGGCCACGACGGGTACTTCGTCCCCGGCACGGTATCGCTGGCCAGCCTGGCCGCGGTCGTGGACGGGACGGAGGTGTCGCGGTGAGCACGACGGTTCCGGCGGCGCCGGCGCTTCGAACCAGTCGCGACCCGTACCTGGATGCGTTGCGCGGCGGCAGCCTGCTGGTCGTGGTGCTGTGGCACTTGTTCGGCACCAGGTTGCACTGGTCGGCGGACGGGCCGCACGCGACCAGCCCGCTGGCGAGCGTACCGGGACTGTGGTTGGGCACCTGGGTGCTTCAGGTGATGCCGGTGTTCTTCTACGTCGGTGGGTACCTGCACCCCCGTTCGTGGCGGCCGGGATTCATCCGGTACCGGCTGGTCGGGCTGCTCGGCATGGCCACCCCGCTGCTGTTCGCCTGGGTCGTCGTCGGGGGGATCCTGGCCGCGGCGGGTGGCACCGCCTGGGCCGACGGTACCGTCCTGTTCGCGCTCAGCCCGCTGTGGTTCCTGGCCGTCTACGTCGTGCTCGTCGCGCTGCTGCCGCTCTGGCTGTACCTGCACCGGCGGCTCGGTGCCGCCGCGCTGCCACTGCTCGCCGGACTGGCCGTGGTCGTGGACATCGTACGGCTGGGTGCCGGCATCGGCTGGTTCGGTTGGCTCAACCTGGTCTTCGTATGGGGCCTGGCGCACCAGGCCGGTTTCCACCACGACGCGCTGCTGCGCGCACCCCGGCGCCTCGGGTACGCGCTGGTCGCCGGTGGCCTGGCTGTCCTGTGTGGACTGCTCGCCCTCGGCTACCCCGGCTCGATGGTCGGCGTACCCGGTGCCAAGTGGTCCAACATGTCGCCGCCCACGATCGCGATCGTTGCGCTGACCGCGCTGCAGGTGGGCCTGATCCGGCTCGGCCATCCGAAGCTGCCGGCGTTGCTGTCCCGGCCGGTTGCGCGGCGGATCCTGGCCCTCGCCAACCGGTACGGCATGCCCGTGTTCCTGCTGCACATGTCCGCGTTCCTGTTGTTCGCCGCGGTCGGCTGGCCGGGTGCCGTGGTACTGGCGGCCGGGGCGGTGGGAGCGTTGATGTACCGCCGCGTGCCAGGCGGCCACTACCGTCCACAGTAGACCAGGCCGGCCGGCGGCCGCGTCCTCCCGAGGCGCGGTGACCTGCGAACAGGGCGCCGCGGACCGGAGCCCTCAGGGCTTCTCTCCCGTCAGCTTTCCGCCTCCCGCAGCTTACGCCGTCGCAGATCCACTGTGGACAGACGCCGTGGCGGCGCCGCTGTCGACAGGCCCGGTCGACAAACATCGGCTAATCGGACGGGGTGTTGACCTGGATAAATGGGTCCTGGTATGAACAGACGGTAGACGGCCAACGGGGGAGTTCGAAATGGGTGCTGTCTTGACGATTTGTGTACCGACGCCGCCGGGCGTTGCTGCCCAGCAGGTCCAGTTACAGGACGGCGACTCGGCGACGTTCGGGAAGTGTCTTTGTGGTGGCTTCGACCTGGACCTGTCTGTCGACCGCGGGCC
>JAFMQQ010000109.1 GCA_017354595.1 Micromonosporaceae bacterium | reverse complement strand
AGGTGCGGCTACCGGACGGTGAGCAGGTGTACCGTCGCTGCGCTCGCAGCAACCACCACCATCATCTGGTGTGCCGGGTCTGCGGGCGCACCGTGGAGGTGGAAGGGCCGGCGGTGGAGCGGTGGGCGCGCCAGCAGGCGGAGCAGCACGGGTTCACCGAGGTTGATCACACCGTGGAGATCCTGGGTACCTGCGCCAGCTGCGCCGCCGGCTAGCTAGTCGCCGGGTCGAACCCTGCCGGTGCGGGTGTGGGACACGCCGGGGATATGCCGGAGTCGCTTGACAAGCTTAATGGAAATGGGTATCAAATCGGGTGACTGGATGGCTGACCGAAAGATACCACTTCATGAAGATCGCATTCGTGGGTAAGGGCGGCGCGGGCAAGACCACCCTGGCCGCGCTGTTCGCCCGGCACCTGGCCGCCCAAGGCGCCACCGTCTGGGCCATCGACGCGGACATCAACCAGAACCTCGCCGCCGCGCTGGGGGATGACGCAGACGCCGCGGCCCTGTATCCCACGCTGGGTGAACACCTGGACCAGATCAAGGAGTACCTGCGCGGCGACAACCCGCGGATCTCGAGCACCGCGGCCATGGTGAAGACCACCCCGCCCGGGCGGGGCTCGCGGCTGCTGCGGGTGGTGGAGGACAACCCGATCTACCGCCGCTGCGTCCGCACGGTGGACGGGGTACGGCTGGCGAGCACCGGCGGGTTCGCCGAATCCGACCTCGGGGTGGCCTGCTACCACTCGAAGGTCGGCGCGGTGGAGCTGATCCTCAACCATCTGGTCGACGCCGACGACGAGTACGTCGTGGTGGACATGACCGCCGGCGCGGACGCCTTCGCCTCCGGCCTGTTCACCCGCTTCGACCGCACCTTCGTCATCTGCGAGCCGACCGTGCGCGCGGTCGGGGTCTACCGGCAGTACCGGGACTATGCCGCGGACGACCAGGTAGCGGTGTCGGTGGTCGGCAACAAGGTCGCCGACGCGGCGGACGAGCGGTTCCTGCGTGAGCAGGTCGGCGCGGAGCTGCTCGCCAGCTTCGGGGTGTCCCGACATGTACGCGCAGCGGACCAGGGCCACGCCGGCCCGATCACCGACCTGGAACCCGCCAACCGGGCCGTCCTGGACAGCATGCGCTCCACTGTGGACGCCACGCCGCGGGACTGGGCCCGGTTCACCCGCCAGGCAGTGCAGTTCCACCTGCGCAATGCGGCGGCGTGGGCCAACGACCGGACCGGTGAGGACCTCGCCGGCCAGATCGACCCGGACTTCACCCTTGGCCCGGCAGCACTCTCCGCACTAGTCCGATAACACCGGTAACCCTCTCGTTGGGAGAAGCCCATGTCACTGGATGTCCCCACCGCCCTGCTGGAACGCGCCGAGGCCGGCGAGGTCGACGACGCCGCATTCGTCGACTGCGTCCGCCAGTCCCTGCCGTATGCCTGGAACGTCATCAGCCAGGTCGCCGCCGACCTGCACGCCACGCCGGCCGAGTTCGCCGACCATGCCGTACCGCCACCGTCGGAGGCCGAGCGCGGGCAACTGCTGCGGGCGCTTGCCAGCGACGCCATCCGCGGCGGCCTGGAGCGCCACTTCGGGGTGAAGTTGGCTTTCCAGAACTGCCACCGGGTCGCCGCATTCCACCCGTCCGCGGTGGGTGGTGACCACTACCAGGCGTTCATCTCCCCACGCGGCCAACTGCTCAACCAGTCACCCGAGCTGCGTGACTGCTGACCACCCGCAACTCGGGGGCCGGCCCGCAGCCGGGCCGGCCCCAGCCCCGCGGCGCCTGAGCGGGCCAGCCCCCGTGCGGGTGGAGGTGTTCCTGCTCGCCGGGCAGTTCCCCGGTACCAGCCACGCCCAGGCACTGCGGCACGCGCTGGAGTACGCCATTGCCGCGGAGCGGGCCGGTTTCGACGGGGTGTGGGTCGCCGAGCACCACTTCATCTCCTACGGCGTGTGCCCCTCCGCGCTGGCGTTCGCTGGGCACCTGCTCGGCCGCACCAGCCGCATCCGGGTGGGTACCGCCGCCTGCATCCTGTCCAACCGCCACCCGGTCGCCCTGGCCGAGGAGGCGGTACTGCTGCACGAGTTGTCCGGAGGCCGGCTGGATCTCGGCGTGGCACGTGGCGGCCCGTGGATCGACCTGGAGGTGTTCGGCACCGGCCTGCCCCGGTACGAGTCCGGCTTCGCCGAGTCCGTCGACCTGCTGCTGGCCTGGCTGTCCGGAGCGGAGAACGTCGGCGCCAACGGCAACCATTTCCGGTTCCGCCCGGTGGCCGTGGTACCGACACCCCGCCGGCCGGTACCGGTCTGGGTCGCCGCCACCAGCGCGCCGACCGCGGACCTGGCCGCCGCCCGCGGACTGCCGCTGCTGCTGGGCGTGCACGCCACCACCGCCGAGAAGCGACACCTGCTCGACCGGTACACCGACGGGGACCTGCCGCACGCCAGCGCGCACCTCGCCTACGTCGCCGATACCCTGGCTCAGGCGCGGGACGCGTTGCGCGCCGCCATGCCGGCGTGGCTGGCCACGACCACCCAGTACCGGCGCATCGACGGCGGCACCGGACCCGCCCGGGAGCCGCACAGCTACCTGGCGCACCTGCTGGACATCCATCCGGTCGGACCACCGGAGCTGTGCGTGCAGCGGCTGACCGACGCCCTCGCCGGTACCCGGGTCCGGCGGCTGCTGCTCATGGTCGAAGGCACCGGCGACCCGGCGCTGACCCTGGCCAACATCGCCCGGCTGGGCGCGCAGGTCCTCCCCCGGCTGCCCCGCTGACCGCACGCCGCATTGCGCTTACCGCATTTGATAACGGCTGCCGTTTTCGTTAGTGTGGCGCTGACTGTTGACGTCTTCGCGGAGGTTCGCCGTGTCCTTGTTCCGCACATCCGCCGGCCCCCGGCGACGCCGTCTGATCCCCGGTGGTCTGATCGCTGCCGCCGGTGCCGCCGCACTCGCACTGGTTGTCCTGGCCGGTTGCTCAACCACGCCGAGCACGCCGGCGGCCGGTTCCTCGGCAGGCAGCTCCACCGTGATCAGCGTGGTGGCCGCCGAGAACTTCTGGGGCAGCCTCGCCGAGCAACTAGGCGGCGCCCATGTCAAGGTGACCAGCATCATCAACAACCCGGACGCCGACCCACACGACTACGAGGCCACCGCCGCCGACGGCCGCGCCATCGCCGCGGCGAAGCTCGCCATCATCAACGGGGTCGGCTACGACGCGTGGGCCAGCAAGCTCGCCGACGCCAACCCCTCGGCCAGCCGGACCACCCTGACCGTGGGGGACCTGGTCGGCGCGAAAGACGGCGACAACCCGCACCGCTGGTACAACCCGGACAACGTCAAGCAGGTGATGGACCAGATCACCGCCGACTACAAGAAGATCGACCCGGCCGACGCCGCGTTCTTCACCAGCCAGCACGACACCGTCATCAACACCAACCTCAAGGCGTACTTCGACGTGATCAGCCAGATCAAGGCCGGCTACGCCGGTACCCCGGTCGGCGCCTCCGAGTCGATCTTCGCGATGATGTCCCCGGCCCTGGGCCTGAACCTGCTGACCCCGCCGGCCTTCCTCAAGGCGATCAGCGAGGGCACCGACCCCACCGCGGCGGACAAGGCCACCATCGACGCGCAGATCAAAGCCAAGCAGATCAAGGTGTACGTGTACAACAGCCAGAACGCCACCCCCGACATCCAGGCTCAGGTCAACGCCGCCAAGGCCCAGGGCATCCCGGTCACCACCATCACCGAGACGATGACCCCGGCCGGAGCCTCCTTCCAGGACTGGCAGACCGCCCAACTGACCGCGCTGAAGCAGGCGCTGGCTCAGGCCACCGGAAAGTAGGCTCAGCACGGTGTCCAGCACCCCACCGCGTACCGCCACCCACGCCGTACCCCCAACCGGCGGCAACAGTGCCGCACCCCACGACCCCGACCCGGACCGCGAAGCCGGCCCGGTGCTGGTCGAGGTCGCTCAGGCCACCGCCGTGCTGGGCGGGCGGACCATCTGGGCCGGTGTGGACGCCGCGGTCGCGGCCGGGGAGTTCGTGGCCATCCTCGGCCCCAACGGCGTCGGCAAGTCCACCTTGCTCAAGGCGATCCTCGGCCTGACCCCGCTGGCGGCCGGCACTGTGCGGCTGCTGGGCCGCCCACCCGGACAGGCCAACCATCAGGTCGGGTACCTGCCGCAGCGGCGCAGCTTCGACGCGTCGCTGCGGGTGCGCGGGGTGGACGTGGTCCGCCTCGGCCTGGACGGCGACCGGTGGGGACTACCCATCCCCGGCCGCCGGTCCCGAGCCGCCACCGCCCGGGTACGGGAACTGGTCGAGCTGGTCGGCGCCGCCGGGTACGCGCACCGGCCCATCGGGCAGCTCTCCGGCGGGGAGCAGCAGCGGCTGCTCATCGCCCAGGCCCTGGCCCGAGCGCCCCGGCTGCTGCTGCTCGACGAACCGCTGGACAGCCTGGATCTACCCAACCAGGCCGCGGTCGCCGCGCTGATCAGCCGGATCGCCCGGGCCGAGGAGGTGGCCGTGGTGATCGTCGCTCACGACGTCAACCCGATCCTGACCTACCTGGACCGGGTCATCTACCTCGGCCCCGGCGGCGCCGTATCCGGTACCCCCGCCCAGGTCATCACCTCGGCCACCCTCACCACCCTGTACGGCACCCCGATCGAGGTACTGTCCACATCGGACGGACGGCTGGTAGTGGTCGGCCAGCCCGAGGCACCCGCCCTGCACACCGACCGGCACGGGACCCGGCCGTGACCGGTGTTTTCAGCTGGAACCTGATCGCCGACATCCGCGACATGTGGTCGGTGGCGTTCATGGTCAACGCGTTCCGCGCCGGTACCATCGTCGCGGTCCTGGCCGCCCTGGTCGGCTGGTTCATGGTGCTTCGCCGGCAAAGCTTCGCCGGGCACACCCTGGCGGTGGTCGGCTTCCCCGGCGCCGCCGCCGCGGTATGGGCCGGTCTCGGCGTGGCCTACGGCTACTTCGGGTTCTGCCTGGCCGCCGCGCTGGTCATCGCCGCCCTCCCCCAGCGCGGCAACCGGGGCTACACCGAACAGTCCGCCGTCATCGGCACCGTGCAAGCCTTCGCGCTGGCCGCCGGGATGCTGTTCATCGCCCTGTACGGGGGCTTCCTCGGCGGTACCAGCGCACTGCTGTTCGGCAGCTTCCTCGGCATCACCCAGTCCCAGGTCCTCATTCTCGCCCTGGCCGCTGTGGCGACCCTGGTCGTACTGGCGCTGATCGGCCGGCCGCTGCTGTTCGCCTCCATCGACACCGACGTCGCCCGCGCCCACGGCCTCCCCACCCGCGCCCTGGGCACCGCATTCCTGCTCCTGCTCGGCGCCACCGCCGCCGAGGTCAGCCAGATCACCGGTGCGCTGCTGGTCTTCGCGCTACTCGTGCTGCCACCCGCCACCGCGCAACTGCTCACCGCCCGGCCGGCCGCCAGCCTGACCCTGTCGGTAGCGCTGGCTCTGGTCACCGTGTGGGTGGCGCTGTTCGTCGCCTACTACTCCCCGTACCCGATCGGGTTCTGGCTGACCACCATCGCCTTCGGCCTCTACGTGCTGGCCTATGCCGCTGTCGCCGGCCGCGCCCGGCTCGGTACCCGCGCCACCCACCCGATCGCGGCAGGAGCCTGACGTGTTCGCCCACCCGTTCATGCAACACGCGTTCCTCGCCGGCACCGCCGTGGCGCTGGCCGCCGGGCTGGTCGGCTACTTCCTGGTACTGCGCGCCCAGGTCTTCACCGCCGACGCCCTGTCCCACGTCGCGTTCACCGGCGCGCTGGCCGCCCTCGCGGCCGGCCTGGACGCCCGTGTCGGCCTGTTCGCCATGACCATCCTCATCGCCCTCGGCATGGGGGGTCTGAGCCGGCGGGCCCGGCCCGACGACGTGGTGATCGGCGGAGTCTTCGCCTGGGTTCTCGGGCTGGGCGTGTTCTTCCTGACCCTCTACACCACCACCCGCTCCGGTAGCGGCAACGGATCGGCCAGCGTCACCGTGCTGTTCGGCTCCATCTTCGGCCTGTCCGGCTCCCGCGCGGCGGTCACCGCGGCCATCGCCGTGGCCATCACCGCCGCCCTGCTCACCATCGCCCGGCCGCTGCTGTTCGCCAGCATCGACGAGGACGTCGCCGCCGCCGCCGGCGTCCCCGTACGCCTGCTCGGCTACGGCTTCCTGGTCCTGGTCGGCGGCACCGCCGCCGAAGCCACCCAGGTCGTCGGGGCGCTGCTGATCCTCGGCCTGCTCGCCGCACCCGCCGGCGCCGCCGCCCGGCTGACCACCCGCCCACTGCCCGGTCTGGCGCTGTCCGCCGCCATCGCCGTGGCCAGCGTCTGGATCGGGCTGACGGCCAGCTACCTCATCCCGCGGATGCCACCAAGCTTCGCCATCCTCGCCGTAGCGACCCTCACCTACCTGGCCACCATCGCCGCCAGCCGGCTACCACGACACCCAACCAGCAAAGCCCGCACCAGCCACCAGGACGCGCCAGCGCGCGCACCCGCATGATTCGTCGGTCAGCAGCAGCCGTCACCGCGCCAGGCCTGGATGCCTTCCCGGACGGCGAGGCCGGCGACGCCCAGCGCCACGACCGGGTCTAGCCACCACCAGCCCAGCAGGGTGTTGGCCACAAGCCCGGCCAGGACCGCGGCGGCGAGATACGCGCAGAGCAGATTCTGGACACCCTCACCGGCCGTGGCCTCGGAGCCCAGTCGGGCGCCGAGTCGCTTCTTCACCCTGCCAAGGATCGGCATGACGGCCAGCGAGCTGAGCGACAGCCCGATACCCAGCCAGCTGGTCTGCGGGTGTTCGCGGGTCACCAGCTTGGCGATGGCTTCGAAGCCGATGTACGGGGCGAGGAGGAAGAAGCTGACCGCGACGCCCCGTTGGGCGCGGCGTTCGGCGGTTTCGGACAGGATACGGGTGCCGCTGAAGCGCCACACGATGATGATGCTGGCCAGCGCCTCGATGACGGAGTCGATACCAAAACCAAGCAGCGCAACCGATCCGGCGAGGATCGCGGCGGTGACCGCGACCGCGCCTTCCAAGCTCATGTAGGCCAGCGACAGCCAGGACAGGCGCCTGGCCCGGTTCGCTGCCTGGCGCCACTCGATGGTGCCGTGCGGCAGCGGGACGAACGTATGCGCGGTCACCGGCGTGACTCCTCAACGGGTACGGGAGCGAGGTTTCGAGCGGCGGGCGCGGGTGCCGTAGTTTGGGCACAGGCTGATCTGTTGGCCGGTGGCGGCCAGCAGATGCTCGGCGGCGGTGAGCAGGTCCAGCAGTTGCGGCCGGGCCAGGCTGTAGAACATCTGCCGGCCTTCGGGGCGGGCGACGACCAGGCCGCAGTCACGCAGGCAGGCCAGGTGCCCGGAGACGGTGGACTGGGCCAGACCCAGAGTGTTGGTCAGGTCGACCACCCGGGCCTCGCCAGCGGCGAGGCGCTGCAGAACGGCCAGCCGGGTCGGGTCGGCCAGGCCGTGGAACAGCGACACCGCAGCGGACAGATCGCCGCCGGAACTGAGCTGGACCTGATCCATCGGCACGCCGCGATGATATCCCACCTCGCCGTTCATAGACGGTGGAGCAATTCGGCCCGGGTCGGACGCCCTCTATACCCCGCAGACGGCGGCGTCGTCCCGGCTGGAGCACCTCTCCAGCCCGGCGCCTGCCGCATCCCAGCGGCCGTCTGTTAACCCCACTGCCGCAACCCATCGGCGGGGCTCCACGTCACAGGGCATCAACAAGGGTTCACGCCATTCGTCCTTTTGGTCTTCCCCTTCACCTGTGGCCCCCGGATGGAACGGGCGCCCTTGGGCTTGACCACCTGAGCTTCGCACCCCGCAGTTACCCACGACCTACGGATCAGAAGGCTAGGGGTTCGAGTCCCTTCGGGCGCGCAACGACCGCAGGCTTGTGGCCTGCGGTTTTGTTTGATTGCTGTCCCCTGTGGTCTGTCCGGTGTGGACGGTGGGTGTCACGTGGGTGCCATCCGGGTGTTACGGCCGTTTTGGGCCTCTCGGCGCACGGTGTAGCTGGCTGACCTGTGGAGCGGAGCCCGGTGTTCGGCGGGTCGGGCTGTCCACCTCATCGTCGCGCGTCACCATCAAGAAGATCATTTCGACGAGTGCGGTGAGTAGTGACGGCGCTCGTCGTCACCACGTCCTTGAAGTCTCAGTGCCTGGGGAGATACGCGCAGTTCGAGTTGGGCGATCGCGTAGTGGACGCTTCCACGTGCCAAGTAGTAGGACCCGTCCGGATCATCGTCCGGATTGGTGGGCATCCTCAGGTGAATATGCGGAGGTACTGGATCTGCAGATTCCCCGGCGTGCCAATTCCCTGAGTGCCGCCGACGCACACGTTACCGTTGGGCTGAGAGCACGAGCCCTCGCTGAAGGTAATCCACATCGGAT
>JAFMQQ010000547.1 GCA_017354595.1 Micromonosporaceae bacterium | reverse complement strand
TGCCCCGCAGCTTCCGGCCGGTCTCCTCGATCGGGTGCGCCGCCGCCTCCTCACGCCACTTGCTGAAATGGGGCCGACCCGCGTCATCCTCGGCGATCCACTCCCGAGCGAACTCGCCACTGCGGATCTCCCCGAGAATCCTTCGCATCTCGTCCTTCACCCGGCTGTCGATAATGCGCGGCCCGCGCGAGTAGTCGCCATACTCCGCGGTGTCCGACACGCTGTAGCGCATCCGCGCGATGCCGCCCTCGTACATCAGGTCCACGATCAGTTTCAGTTCGTGCAGGCACTCGAAGTACGCCACCTCGGGCTGGTACCCGGCCTCGGTGAGTACCTCGAACCCGGCCTGCACCAGTGCCGTGGTACCGCCGCACAGCACCGACTGCTCGCCGAACAGGTCGGTCTCGGTCTCCTCGGTGAAGGTGGTCCTGATCGCGCCGGCGCGGGTACCGCCGATCCCCTTGGCGTACGAGAGGGCGAGCGCCAGGGCGGCACCGGTGGCGTCCTGCTCCACGGCGACCAGTACCGGCACCCCCTTGCCATCCACGAACTGGCGGCGGACCAGGTGCCCCGGCCCCTTCGGCGCCACCATCGCCACGTCGATGTCGGCGGGCGGCTCGATCAGGCCGTACCGGATGTTGAGCCCGTGCCCGAAGAACAACGCCTTGCCCGCAGCCAGGTTGGGTGCGATGTCGGCGGCGTAGATCTTGCGCTGCGCGGTGTCCGGCGCCAGCAGCATGATCAGATCCGCCCAGGCGCTCACCTCGGCCGGGGTACCGACCGCCAGTCCCTGCTCCTGTGCCTTGGCCCGGCTCCGCGAACCCTCGGGCAGCCCGACCCGCACCTCGACGCCGGAATCCCGCAGCGACAACGCGTGCGCATGCCCCTGGCTGCCGTACCCGATGACGGCGACCTTCTTGCCCGCGACGATACCGAGGTCGGCGTCGTCGTCGTAGTAGACCTCAGCGGCCATCTGTCTGTCTCCTTCTCGTTGCCGGCTCCACCCACCCCGCCGGCAGAACCTTTGTGGACGGTTAAGCGGCGGCGCGCAGCGCCGGGCCGGTGATGGAGCGGGAGCCGCGGCCGATCGCCACCTGGCCGGACTGCACCATCTCCTTGATTCCGTACGGTTCCAGGTCACGCAGCAGCGCGTCGAGCTTGTCCGCGGTACCGGTCGCCTCGATGGTCAGCGTGTCCGGTGCCACGTCCACCACCCGGGCCCGGAACAGGTTCACCGTCTCCAGCACCTGGGAGCGCAGCGGGCGCTCCGCCCGAACCTTCACCAGAAGCAGCTCCCGCTGCACGCTGGCGGCGGCCTCTAGCTCGACAATCTTCAATACGTTCACGAGCTTGTTGAGCTGCTTGGTCACCTGCTCCAGCGGCGACTCGTCGGCATTGACCACGATCGTGATCCGGGAGACCTCGGCATTCTCGGTCTCCCCGACCGCCAGTGAGTCGATGTTGAATCCGCGCCGGGAGAACATCTGGGCGACCCGGCCGAGTACCCCGGGCTTGTTCTCCACCAGAACCGAGAGCGTGTGCTTGGACATCAGAGGTCATCCTCCTCGAACATCGGGCGCACCCCGCGGGCGAACATGATCTCGTCGTTGCTGGTACCGGCGGCGACCATCGGCCAGACCATCGCATCCTTGCCCACCACGAAGTCGATCACCACCGGGGCGTCGTTGATGGCCAGCGCCGCCTCGATCGTCTTGTCCACGTCCGCGGCGCTCTCGCAGCGCAGCCCGATGCAGCCCAGCGCCTCGGCCAGTTTCACGAAGTCGGGTACCCGGTGCTTGTGCGTACCAAGGTCGGTGTTGGAGTACCGCTCGTTGTAGAACAGGGTCTGCCACTGGCGGACCATGCCCAGGTTGCCGTTGTTGATCACGGCGACCTTGATCGGTATCCCCTCCAGCGCGCAGGTGGCAAGCTCCTGGTTGGTCATCTGGAAGCAGCCATCGCCATCGATCGCCCAGACGGTGGAATCCGGCCGGCCCACCTTGGCGCCCATCGCCGCGGGGACGGCGTACCCCATGGTGCCAAGGCCACCGGAGTTGAGCCAGGTGCCCGGGTTCTCGTACGAGATGAACTGCGCCGCCCACATCTGGTGCTGCCCGACGCCGGCCACGTACAGCGCCTCCGGCCCGGTGATCTCTCCGATCCGCTTGATGACGTACTGCGGGGCCAGCGTGCCGTCCGGCGGCTCCTCCCAACCCAGCGGGTACCGCCCGCGCATCTCGTCCAGCGTGCGCCACCACTCGACCAGCTCAGCCCGGCGCCCCGCGGCGTGCTCGGTGACGATCGCGGCGACCAGCTCGTCGATGACGAACCGGGCGTCGCCCACGATCGGCACGTCCGCCATCCGGTTCTTGCCGATCTCGGCCGGGTCGATGTCGGCGTGCACGATGGCCGCGTTCGGGGCGAAGGTGGACAGCTTGCCGGTCACCCGGTCGTCGAACCGGGCGCCGAGCGCCACGATCAGGTCGGCCTTCTGCAGCGCGTACACCGCCGAGACCGTGCCGTGCATGCCGGGCATGCCCAGGTGCTGCGGATGCGAGTCGGGGAAGGCGCCGCGGGCCATCAGCGTGGTGACCACCGGGATGCCGGTCAGCTCGGCGAGCTGGCGCAGCTGCGCGGCGGCGCCAGCCTTGAGCACACCGCCGCCGACGTACAGCACCGGGCGGCGCGCGCCGACCATCAGCCGGGCCGCTTCCCGGATCTGCTTCCCGTGCGGGTGCAGCGTCGGCCGGTACCCGGGCAGATCGAGCGTCGGCGGCCAGGAGAAGTTCGTGGTCGCCTGCATGATGTCCTTCGGCACGTCCACCAGCACCGGGCCGGGCCGGCCGGTGGAGGCGAGGTGGAACGCCTCGGCCAGTACCCGGGGCAGCTCCCGCCCGTCCTGCACGAGGTAGTTGTGCTTGGTGATCGGTACCGTGATCCCGGCGATGTCCGCCTCCTGGAAGGCGTCCGAGCCGATCGCGGTACTCGGCACCTGGCCGGTGATGGCCACGATGCCGACCGAGTCCATGTACGCGTCCGCGATCGGGGTCACCAGGTTGGTGGCTCCCGGACCGGAGGTGGCCATGCACACCCCAACCCGCCCGGTCGCCTGGGCGTACCCGGTGGCGGCGTGCCCGGCGCCCTGCTCGTGCCGGACCAGAACGTGCCGTACCGAGGAGTCGAAGA
>JAFMQQ010000546.1 GCA_017354595.1 Micromonosporaceae bacterium | reverse complement strand
GCGTGGGCAACCTGGTGCACGAAGCGGCTATGGCGGCCACCGACGCGACGGTCGACCGGCAGGCACTGCTGGCCTACATCGCCGCGGAGTTCGGCAAGATCGAGCTCTCCGCGCGCTGGCTTGCCGATCGCGAACGCCGCCGCGCCGATGAGATGGTGGACAAGCTGGTGCGCTGGCTGGTCGCCAATCCCCGCCGGGTGGCCGCGGTCGAGCGCGACTTCCTGGCCCAGATCGATGCCGTGACCCGGATCAAGGGCCGGGTCGACCGGCTGGAGATCGACGACGCCGGGCGGCTGGTCGTCATCGACCTGAAGACCGGCCGGACGACCTCGGTGACCGAGGCCGATCTGGCGCAGCAGCCGCAACTCGGCGCCTACCAGGCCGCCGTCGAGGCGGGTGCTTTTCCGGAGCTCGGCACCGAGCCGGGCGGGGCGGCGCTGGTACAGCTGGGCACGGCGAACCAGGATGCGCGGGAGCAGCGCCAGGCGGCACTGCCGGAGTCCGACGATCCACAGTGGGCAGTCCGGATGGTACGGCGCACCGCCGCGACGATGGCCTCGTCCACCTTCGAGGCAGTGGTCAACTCAAAGTGCCGCACCTGCCCGGTGCAGACCAGTTGCCCGGTATCCGGCAAAGGCGCCCAGGTCACCGGCCGGCAGGTCACCGGGGAGGCGACATGACGCTCGCCACCGCGGGTCCCCGGTACACGCCCGGCGAGCTGGCCCGGCTGCTCGGCCTGCCGCCACCCACCCGGGAACAGGTCGAGATCATCTCCGCGCCGGTAGCGCCACTGCTCGTGGTCGCCGGTGCCGGGTCCGGGAAGACCGAGACGATGGCGGGCCGGGTGGTCTGGCTGGTCGCCAACGCGTACGTCCGCCCGGAGCAGGTCCTCGGGCTCACCTTCACCCGCAAGGCCGCCGGCGAGCTGGCGAACCGGGTCCGCGCGCGCCTCGCCCAGCTGGTACGCAGGCTGGGCCGGGATGACCTGCTCGACGGCCAGGTCACCGTCGCCACCTACCACTCGTACGCGGCCCGCATCCTCGCCGAACACGGCCTGCGCGCCGGCTTCGAGCCCACCGCCCGGCTGTTGTCGGAGGCCAGCTGCTGGCAGCTGGCGGACTCGGTGGTCCGGGCCTACGACGGCGACATGTCCACTGTGGAGTTCGCGCCGAGCACGGTGACCGACGCGGTGCTGCAGCTTGCCGCCGACCTCTCCGAGCATCTGGTCACCGCCGACCAGCTGGCCGCCTGGACCGGCCGGTTCCACGCCGAGGTCAGCGCGCTGCCGGGCCATGTCTACAAAGACACCTCGGAGGCGACGGCCCGGCAGCGCGCCCGGTTGGCGTTGCTGCCGCTGGTCCGCCGGTACACCGAAGGCAAGCACACGCTTGAGGCGATCGACTTCGGCGACCAGATGGCCCGCGCGGCGACGGTCGCCCGGGACCATCCGGAGGTCGGTGCGATCGAACGGGACCGGTACCGGGTGGTGCTGCTCGACGAATACCAGGACACCAGCCATGCCCAGGCGGTGCTGCTGCGTTCGCTGTTCGCCGGCCGCTTCGGCGGTGGCCATCCGGTGACCGCGGTCGGCGACCCGTGCCAGTCCATCTACGGCTGGCGTGGCGCCAGCGCCGGTACCCTCGACCGGTTCCGGGACGAGTTCCGCGACCGGGACGGCCGGCCGGCCGCCCGGCGGGAGCTGTCCACCAGCTGGCGCAACCGGCCGGAGATCCTGCGCGTGGCCAACGCGCTCTCCCAGCCGCTGCGCGACTTCGGACACGACGTGGCGCGGCTGTCGGCCGCGCCCCGGGTCGCCGACCGGGCCGGCGCCGCGACCGTCCACTGTGCACTGACTGCGACCTACCGGGACGAGGCCGAGTGGCTCGCGGATCGGATCCTCGCCGCCTGGCAACATGTGGCCGGGCCGGACTGGCGGGCCGCTGCCGACCGGCCCACCACCGCGGTGCTGATCCGGGTCCGGGCGCAGATACCCGCGATCGAACAGGCACTGCACGCCCGCGGGATACCGGTGGATGTGGTCGGCCTGGGCGGCCTGCTGGACACACCGGAGGTCCGGGACGTGGTCAGCACGCTTCGGGTGCTCGCCGACCCGGCCGAGGGCGCGGCGCTGCTGCGCCTGCTGACCGGTCCCCGCTGGCGGATCGGGCCGCGGGACATCGTGGCGCTCTATGACCGGGCCCGGGCGCTTGCCGCTGCCCGGCGAAGTCCCAGCGCCGGCTCCAGTGCCGAGATCGCCGAGAGCGACCGGCTCGCCGATGCCGCGCTCGCCGAGGCGCTGGACGACCTCGGCGACCAGTCCGCCTACTCGACGCAGGGGTACCGCCGCTTCACCGCGCTCTGCGACGAGCTGCGATACCTGCGCCACGGGCTGGACCAACCGCTGCCGGACCTGGTGGCCGAGGTGGAGCGGACCACCGGGCTCGGGGTTGAGGTCGCGGCCCGCCCCGGTGATGCCGGGCTGGCCCGGGCCCACCTCGACGCTTTCGGTGAGGCGGCGGCGCAGTTCAGTGCCGAGGACAACCGGGCGACGCTCACCGCGTTCCTGGCCTACCTGGAGGCGGCCGAGTCCGAGGAGCGCGGCCTGCCCTCGGGCGAGGTGGCGGTACGCGAGGGCGCGGTGCAGATCCTCACCGTGCACGCAGCGAAGGGCTTGGAGTGGGATGTGGTCGCGGTGGCCGGGCTGGCCGGCGGAATCTTCCCCGGCCCGGCCCGGGCGAGCGACCACTACCTGGGTGGGCTCGGCATGCTGCCCTTCCCGCTGCGCGGCGACAAGGCGGGGCTGCCCGTGCTCGACCTGGGCCGGGCGCGCGACCAGAAGGATGTGCGCGACGCGCTGGCCGGCTTCGCCTCCGCCTGGAAGGCACACGACGAGCGGGAGGAGCGCCGGCTGGCATACGTCGCGGTGACCCGGGCCCGCCGGCTGCTGCTCTGCTCCGGCTACTGGTGGGGCGAGGGGACCAAGCGTCCCCGTGGCCTCTCGCCGTTCCTGGCCGAGATCCGGGCCGCCTGCCTGGAGGGTGCCGGCGAGGTGGACGGGTGGGCGCCGGCGCCGGTCGACGGTACCGACAACCCGACCGCCGATGAGATACCCCGGGCGATCTGGCCGGCCGACCCGCTGGGCGCGCGCCGCCCCGCGCTGGAGGCGGCGGCCACGCTGGTCCGCACCG
>JAFMQQ010000545.1 GCA_017354595.1 Micromonosporaceae bacterium | reverse complement strand
GATGGTGGTGCTGGAGACCGTCGTACTGCTGGCGATCGCCGGTGCGCTGGGCAAGGTACACCTGCCCACCGACTGGCACCGTTGGCTGACCCTGATCTGGGTGACCGTACTCGGGGTGGCGGCCGGATCGCTGCTGGGCATCGCGTTCTCCTCGGTACCGCGTACCGGCCGGGCCGCGCCCGCCACGGTGACCCCGGTCGCCCTGGTACTGCAGTTCATCTCCGGGATCTACTTCGTCTTCACCGACGGGCCATGGTGGTTGCAGCACCTCGCCGCGCTCTTCCCACTGAAGTGGATCGCCCAGGGGTACCGGTCGGCCTTCCTGCCGGATGGGTACGCCCAGTTCGAGCCGGGGCACGGTTGGGAGCACGGCCGGGTGGCGCTGGTACTGGTGGCGTGGTCGGTCGGTGGGCTACTGCTCGCCCTGCGTACCTTCCGCTGGCGCAGCAGCCGGGACTCCTAAGTGGAGGGTGGGCGCCACCGTTGCCGGTACGCATTGTGAGCAACCGGAACCGCTCGGTCGTACCCGGCGACACATGCGCAGGTCGGGCTATGCCGGCTGGTGATCGAGTGCGACACTGGTCGGGTGCCTCTGCCGAGCATGTACGTCCTGGGTCCGCTGCTAGCCTTCGGCGCGGTCCTCGCGCTCGCCGGTGTGCTGCGCTGGACCTTCGGACGCGACCTGCGGCAACTGCCGATCCGCACCGAGCCGGCTGACTACGGTCTGCTGAGGCCGGTCGCCACCGTCGACGACCCGCGCGCCGCGGGCGCGGTGTGCCGGATGCTGAGCGACGCGGACATCCGCTCCACCACCGTCTTCCGCGAGGACGCCCGGCTGCAGGTACTCGTCTTCGAGGACGATCTCGACCGGGCCCGCCAGGTGGTCAGCTGAGCCGCCCGGCCCGCTGAGGCCCGGCCGGCCGGCCGGCGGCGCGCGGCCGGAATCAGAAGCGGAACTCGAGATCGTCGGGGACGCTGGTGCGTTCCACGCTCGCGCCCAGGCCGCACAGGTCGGCGACGAAGTCCGGGTAGCCGCGGTCGATGTGGTGCACGTTGCCGACCTCGGTCACCCCGTCCGCGCAGAGCCCCGCGATCACCAGGCCCGCGCCGGCGCGGATGTCCGTGGCCCGCACCGGCGCGCTGGACAGGCGTTCCCGTCCGCGTACCGCCGCGTGGTGGCCGTCCACCCGGATGTCCGCGCCGAGCCGTACCATCTCATTGATAAACATGAATCGACCGTCGAAGATGTTCTCGGTGATGAACGAGGTGCCCTCGCTCAGCGAGGCGAGCCCGACGGCCATCGGCAGCAGATCGGTGGCGAACCCGGGGAACGGCAGCGTGGAGACGTCCACCGAGGTGGGGCGGCGCTGCATCCGCACGCTGAACCCGTTGGGATCGCTGGTCACCTCGGCCCCCGCGGTCACCAGCTTCTCCAGGGCGATCTCCAGGAAGGCCGGCTCGACGCCGCGTACCGACACCTCGCCCCGCGTCATCGCGGCGCCGTAGGCCCAGGTACCGGCGACGATCCGGTCCCCGATGGTACGGTGCCGCACCGGTTGCAGCGCCGGTACTCCCTCGACCGACAGGCGGGAGGTACCCACCCCGTCGATCTTGGCGCCCATGCCGGTGAGCATCCGGCAGATGTCCACGATCTCCGGCTCCCGGGCCGCGTTGTCGATCTCGGTGACGCCCTCGGCGAGTACCGCCGCCATCAACAGGTTCTCGGTCGCCCCGACGCTCGGGAACTCCAGCCAGATCGTGGCGCCGTGCAGCCCCTTGGGAGCGTTGGCGATCACGAAGCCGTGCTCACCGGAGACCTCGGCACCCATCCGCTCCAGCCCGGCCACGTGCATGTCCAGCCCACGCGAGCCGATCGCGTCGCCGCCCGGGTGTGCCACCCGCACGTACCCGCGCCGGGCGAGCAGGGGACCCAGCACGCAGATCGACGCGCGCAGCCGGCGTACCAGGTCGTAGTCGGCCTCGGTGCCCGGCTTCTCCGGGCTGCGCACCCGGACCGTACCGGCGTCGAAGGCGACCTCGCAGCCCAGCCGGCGCAGTACCTCAGCCATGATCAGGATGTCGGTGATCCGTGGCACGTTGGAGATCTCCGACTCGCCGGTGGCCAGCAGCGCGGCCGCCATCAGCTTGAGCGCCGAGTTCTTCGCACCGCCGACGGCGACCTCGCCCGCCAGCCGGGTACCGCCGACCACCCGGATCACGTCCACGCGAGCCATGGTAAGCCGCACCGGCGCGCTGGCCGGTCGGACCGGGCAGATTCCGTACGCTGGCGGCATGGCAGTCCACCTCACCCGCATCTACACCCGCACCGGAGACACCGGGACCACCGCACTGGTCGACGGGGGCCGGGTCGCCAAGAGCGGCCCACGGGTCGCCGCGTACGGCGATGTCGACGAGTGCAACGCCGCGATCGGTGTCGCGCTCGCCCTCGGCGACCTGCCGGCGGAGCTTCGCGGTGTGCTCACCGCGGTGCAGAATGACCTCTTCGACCTCGGGTCCGACCTGTCCACTCCGGTGGTCGAGCAGCCGAAGTACGAACCGCTGCGGATCACCCAGGAGTATGTGGACCGCCTGGAACACTGGTGCGACGAGTACAACGCACGACTGTCCAAACTGGACTCATTCATCCTGCCCGGCGGTACGCCCGGCGCCGCGCTGCTGCACGTGGCGCGTACCGTCGCCCGGCGCGCCGAGCGCACCGGCTGGGCGTTGTACGAGCGCGAGCCGCAGCACACCAACATGCTCGCCCTGACGTACCTGAACCGCCTCTCGGACCTGCTGTTCATCCTCTGTCGTGCAGCGAACCCGGATGGTGACGTGCTCTGGCGCCCCGGCGGCAACCGGGCCGGTTGAGCTCCGCGTACCCGGGCGGCGGCTGCTAGGCTGCGCGCCGTGCCTTCCGGCGAGGTAGAAACCGAACTGCAGCGGTTGGCCGGCGAGCCCGACTTCCCGCACCGCGACGCCGCGCTACGCGCGCTGCGGTTCCGGGCGACGGGAGACGTCGCGGACCTGGTCGCCATCTGTGATGACCCGCACCCGTGCGGCATGACCGAGATCATCTTCGCGATGGCCGGATCGAAGCGGGCCTGGCTCAACTGGGTACCGATGCCCACCGAGGCGATCTGCCAGCTCGCCAACGAGTTCGGCAGCCGCCTGGCCGGCGGCGAGCAG
>JAFMQQ010000544.1 GCA_017354595.1 Micromonosporaceae bacterium | reverse complement strand
GGTGCGGCAGAATTCCTCCGTGATGCGACCCTTACTGCTGCTCGACGTCGACGGCGTCCTCAACCCGTACCCACCGGACCCACCGGCCGGCTTCACGGACCACTACCTCTTTCCCGGCGAGGAACCCGTCCGCGTCAACCCCGAACATGGGTTATGGCTCACCGAGGCCAGCAAGGTCGTCGACCTCGCCTGGGCGAGCAGTTGGAACAATGAGGCAAACCAGTTCTTGGCCCCGCTGCTGCACATCGCTGCGCTACCCGTGATAACCATGCCGCAAGGACCCTTCGACCCCAGCGAGAAGGTGCCTCGTATCGCCGCCTACGCCAGAGACCGCCCAGCCGCCTGGATCGACGACATCCATACCCCGCATGCTCATCGCTGGGCTGCCGATCGCGCGGCCCCCACCCTGTTGATCACAGCAGACCCGATGGTCGGCCTCACCCGGGAGTCCATCGACCGCGTCATCGCCTGGGCGACGGAGCAACGAGTCCCTTCGCGACAGCCGCGCTGGCAACGCTAGGGTTGCAGCGTGCGCCTGGTTTCTTTGCACGTGTACCCGGTCAAGGGCTGCCACCGGGCAGACCTCGCCACCGCCGAGGTGCAGCCGTGGGGGCTGGCCGGCGACCGGCGCTGGATGCCGGTGGATGACGATGGCAAGATGGTGAGCCAGCGCGAGGAGCCGCGGCTGGCGCTGGTACAACCGTCCATTGTGGATGGCGAACTGGTACTGGCCGCGCCGGGTATGCCTGAGGTGAAGGTACCCGCGGTCGCCGGTGGACAGATCGAGGTCGACATCTGGAAGCACCGGCTGCCGGCCAGCCCGGCCGGAGCCGAGGTGGACGCCTGGTTCGCCGAGTTCCTCGGGTACCCGCTGCGCCTGGTCTGGCTTGACGACCCCACCCGCCGGGTGGTCAACCAGACCTACGGCGAGCCGGGCGACCGGGTGAGCTTCGCCGACGGGTACCCGCTGCTGTTGACTAACACGGCCTCGCTGGCCGACCTGAACGGCTGGATCGCGGCCGGCGACCACCCGCAGGAGGCGCCGCTGCCGATGACCCGGTTCCGGCCCAATGTGGTCGTCGACGGCGCGCCGGCGTGGGCGGAGGACGGCTGGATCGGCCGGCGGATCCGGATCGGTGAGGTGGTCTTCCGGGCGGCGAAGCCATCCGACCGGTGCGTGATGACCACCCAGGACCAGGAGACCGGGGCGAAGGGCCGGGAGCCGCTGCGTACCCTGGCGAGGTTTCGCAACGTGAACCAGTTGCTGCTCTTCGGCACCAACCTCATCCCGGACGGGACCGGCGCCCTGCACCTCGGCGATCCGGTGGAGGTAGTCGGCTGAACCCGGTGGGCAGGCCGTAGACTGCTACCCAGCGCGGGAGTGGCGGAATGGCAGACGCGCGGCGCTTAGGACGCCGTGTCTTCGGACGTAGGGGTTCAAGTCCCCTCTCCCGCACAAGCGAGTCACCCGCAGCGCAGGTCACCGGCAGGCAGGTCACCTGGACGGGTCGAGCACCGGCTTCACGTCGACGATCGGCGTCCCGTCGATCGCTTCGAGCTCCTTCACCAGCACCCGCAGTCCATCGGTCGCGACGACCCGTACCCGGTGCAGCCCGACCGGGTTTGGCCGGTCCGGCGAGCGGGTGCTGAACACGCCGGTCAACGGGATGCTCAGATCGTCTTGGGGGTGGACGGCGAGCACCTCGCGGTCGGCCAGGTGCAGCCAGGTCAGGACGAAGATGTCGGCGCCGACGGTCAGATCGGCCACGCCCACCGCCATCTCCGGATCGAAGACCAGCCAGGCCTCCGGCGCGCCCTCGTTGCCCTGCCTCGGTGCCGCCGCCCGATCGGCCAGCGGCGACACCACGTGCCCGATCGGGCGGATCTCATAACTGGTCGCCATGCCGGCAGAGTGGCATGGCTGGCTACCACCCGGCAATGGTGCCGGGCAGGGCAACCGGGCCGGCTGGGTCACCCGATCCGCTACCCGTACAGCCGGTCGCCGTACTTCACGACGATGGCGAGCGCAACGGCGAGCAGCCAGATCACCACCACCATCAGGTCCAGGTTGGTCCGCATCGCCGAAGCGAGCAGGCGCTGGATCCGGTGCGGCAGGTACAGGTTGCCGTCCCGGGTATTGATGTGCGTGATGGTAGCGAAGACCAGCGTGGTGGTCAGGGTCACCAGCAGGCACCACGGGCACAACGCTCCAATGTGGAACATCGACTCGTAGAACAGCCAGTACGCGAAGACCAGCCCCAGCGTGTACACGATCTGAGCGGCGAACATGAAGCCGCGCGGGAAGCGGACCCTGGTGAGGCCGGCCACCGCCATCGTGATGACCACCGGTTCCGCGATCAGCCCGAGGAACGCGTTCGGGAAGCCGAAGACGTGCGACTGCCACGCGCTGCCGACCGTACCGCAGCTGATCACCGCGTTGATGTTGCAGGACAGACTCGCGTTCGGGTTGGCCGCGAGCGTAACCGCCTCCTTCGACAGCACGAACGAGGCGATCAGGCTCAGGCACGAGGACACCAACATGGTCGAGTAGATCCAGGCGTCGGCGTGCCGGACCCGGTCCAACCGGCCCAGCAACCCGGTCATGACGCCGCCCGGGCGGCGGCTTCGATCGCCTGGGTCAGCGGTCCGGTCGAGTACACATCGCCCTGGAACACCTTGCCGTTGATCTTCACGGTGGGGGTGCCCTGCACGCCGTTGGCGAAGGCCGCATCGGTGGCCTTGGCGACCCAGGGCTCGAAGGTGCCAGCCTGGAACGCGCCGACGACGTCCTGGGTTATCCCCACGTTCCGGGCGATGTCTGCGATCTGGTCGTCGGTAAGGCCGGGGCTGCCTTCTTCGGGTTGGTGGTCGTAGAGCGCGGTGGTGAACGCCCATACCGACCCGGGTGCCTTGTCCACCACCGTGGCGACTGCGTTCGCCGCGCGGGTGGAGTACCGCGTGCCCTGGGACTGCTTGTCCAGGAACGAGATGGGGCGCAGCTCCACCTTGACCGTTCCCGCCTTGACCAGCCGGTCGATCTCGGCGTTGTTCGCGTGCTCGAACCGGCCGCAGGCCGGGCACATGTAATCGAGGTAGATCTCGAGCGTCACCGGGGCAGTCGTCTGGCCGATCGAGATCGCCCCGGTGGCGGTGAGGTTGGCCGGCGTGACGAGTGGTCTGCTCGGGCTCG
>JAFMQQ010000108.1 GCA_017354595.1 Micromonosporaceae bacterium | reverse complement strand
CCCCGCGCGCCGGCGGGTCACCAGGTAGATGCCGCCGCCGAGGATCAGCAGCGCCAGCACGATGACCACCGGCCGAAGTCTATATAGCTAGACTTCAGGCCGCAACACCGCGAACGCGAGATCTTGGCGTCGTTCACCCCTCATAGGGGGTGAATACCCTCAAGATTTCGGCCTACGGCGGGAGCGGCGGGGGCGACCCGGCCGCCAGCCCGCCGCGACCAGCGCGGCCCGTACCTGCTCGACGACCTCCGAGCTGCGGTGCCGTACCGCCCATGACGGGAACCGCAGGACGCGGTCACCGGCGATCCACAGCCCGTTCTGGCGCCGCATGTCGGCCCAGTAGCCACGCACCTCGCTGTGCTGCGAGCCATCGACCTCGATGTGCAGGCGCCACTCGTCGTAGTACCCGTCGAGGTACCGGGTGCGTCCGTGGGCATCCCGGCGGCACACCTGGAGTCTCGGCACCGGAAGCCCGGCCGTGCGAAGGTGCCGCACAAACTCGGCCTCCGGCAACGACTCCGCTCCACCCAGCGCGTCGGCGGCGGCCTCCAGGATCAGCGCGCGTCGACGTACCCGGGTCATCCGGCGTACCAGGGCGTGGATGTCCTCGCCCGCCACGACGCGCTGCTGGAAACCGGCCGCGATGATCGAACGTGCCGCGTCATCGTTGGTCGCCCACTGCGCGGCGTCCACAAGGGAGCGCGCCGCCGTGGTGTGCGGCGGCTGGCCCAGCCGGTTGACCTCACCCCGAGCCAGCCGGCTTGTCCGGTGTACGACGACGCCAGCGGGGGGATCCAGGACCTGCCTCCGGTCGGGGACCAGCACATGTACAGCCTGCGTCTGGTGGCCGCGCAGGCCACACATCTGCGCGGCGGTGCTTCCGGCGAGCAGCGCAGCTGGACCGCTGGCGAGGCAGGCGATCCACCAGCGCTGCCGCCCGCTGACCGGTCCATTGTTGGCGACATAGATGCCTCGATGTACCCGCTGCCACCGTCCGGAGTGGACACGATGCTCCAGGGTCTTCGCGGAAACGTGGCGGAGCGCCTGCCTGCGGGTGACCACGTCGTCCTGCCGCCAGAGCAGGAGGGCGAGCGGATCGGCCTCATCCAGCCAGGCGCCCGCGACTCGTCCGGCGACTCCCACGGCCACCGATGGTGTCTGGCGTAGGGTACCGCGGGCAGCTGGACCGGCGCCGACTGTGGACGACAAGGGCGGTTGTGGACAGGCGGCCCGGTACAGCGTCCGGGCGGCCTCCTTCGAGATCGTGGTGGTATCCACCCCCGATAGGGGGTGAATACCATCAAGATCCCGTCGACATCCGGATCACCGCCACCGCCAGCGGCGGTAGCGGGATCGCGTCGCTCACCGGCGAACCGGTCAGCAGCTCGGTGCCGGCCGCCGGCAGCGGCACCACCGCGGATTCCGAGTCGGAGTGGTTGAGCAGGAAGAGAAACTCGGCATCAGCGGTGTACCGGCGGGTTGCCTCCACAAAGGACGGTGCTTCGTCCACCACCGGCGCCACACCCGCCGACCGTACCGCTGCGAGCAACGTGTCGCGCAGCGCCTCCTCCGCCAGCCGGGTGCCGATGTACACCACCCGGCCGGCACCGTACTGGTTCTCGATCACGGCCGGCCGGTCCGCGAGCAGCCCGCCCGCGTACCAGGCGGTGGCACGCGCGCTCTCCAGCTGAATGCTCTCCTGCCACCAGTCAGCGTCCACAGTGGAGCCGTCGGCGAACCGTACCGCGAACCGCTCCCCCTCCCGGGCCGGCCAGTACTCGTCGATGTACCCGCCGATCAGCGCCCGGAACGCGCCCGGGTACGCCGGCTGGCGCACCTGGTTCGCCGGATCCACCACGCCGGAGAAGAACGAGCAGACCAGCGTCCCGCCGCCGGCCACAAACCGCTTCGCCGCCGCGACGAAGTCGTCGCTGACCAGGTACGCGTTGGGGACCACGAGCACCTTGTACCGGCTCAGATCGGAGTCGAGGCAGACCAGATCCACCGCGTGGTGTGCCTCAAGCAGTGGCCGGTAGTGCCCGGTGACGATCGCCGGGTAGTCGAAGTCGTTGCGTGGCAGGCCGTGCGTGGTCTCCAGGCCCCACCAGCAGTCCCAGTCGAAGAGCAGCGCGACCTGCGCCCGCGACTGCGACCCGGCGACCGCCGCGATCGAGGGCAGCTCGTTGCCGAGCGCCTCGACCTCGCGCCAGGTGCGCGCGCCGGTACCCGAGTGCGGCAGCATCGCCGAATGGAACCGCTCATGGCCGCCGCGGCTGGCCCGCCACTGGAAGAACATGACGCTGTCCGACCCGTGCGCGATCGCCTGGTAGGAGCCCAGCCGCATCCGCCCCGGCGGCTTGACGTTGTTGACCGTCCACTGTGACACGGCACTGGCGGCCTGCTCCATCAGGATCCAGGGCTGCCCGCGCAGCGAGCGCATCAGGTCGAAGTTGAGCGCGGCGGCGACGCGGGAGTCATCCCGACCCGGGTCCGGGTAGATGTCCAGCGCGACGGCATCCTCTTCGTCCGCCCAGCGCCAGTAGTCGGCGCGCCGGTAGAAGCGCATGAAGTTGGTCAGAACCGGGATGTCGTCCCGGACGGATCGCACGATGTCCCGCTCGGCGAGGAAACACTCCAGCAGCACGTCGGAGCTGAACCGGGCGAAGTCCAGCCGCCGCGCCGGGTTCGACCACGACCGGGGTATCTCGGGCGGTGCGACCTGCTCCCACGAGGTGTACCGCTGCGACCAGAACCGGGTGTACCACGCGTCGTTGAGCGCCTCCAGCCCGCTCGCGCCGTCGCCGTACCGGCGTTGCAACCAGCGCCGGAAACGGATCGCCGCGGTGTCGCTGTAGGACAGCGGACCGTACTCGTTGCCGATGTGCCACATGGCCAGGGCCGGATGGCGGGAATACCGGCGGGCCAGCTTGGTGGTGATGCGCGCGGCGTGCTCCCGGTAAATCTGCGAGCCGGGGTCGAAGTGCAGGCGGTTGCCGAAGCCGAAGACCTCGCCATCCTCCATCACCGGAAGGCCGCCGGGGTGCCGTTGCGACAACCACACCGGCGGCGCGGCGGTCGGCGTGGCGAGGTCGACGCTGATCCCGTTGCGGTGCAGCAGGTCCATCGCATCGTCCAGCCAGTCGAAGGTGAACCTGCCCGGCTCCGGCTCAAGCGACGCCCAGGCGAAGACGCCGAGCGTGACCAGGTTGACGCCGGCCTGGCGCATCAGCCGGACGTCCTCGTCCCACACCGGCCGGTCCCACTGTTCGGGGTTGTAGTCACCGCCGAACGCGAACCCGCCGAGCCGCTCGCGCAGTCCCGCCATCCGCGCCGAGGCTGCCCTGGTCATGCGGTGAACCGGTCCCGTACCTGATCGGTCATCCGCCGGCCGACCGACAGCAGCGCCATCGCCAGCACGGTCGCCAGGGCCAGTGCTGCGAACACAGAAACGTACGCGGTGACCACGATCGCCAGCGCCAGCAGCGCGGCGGTGCCGAGCGCGACGACCGGAGTGCGGAACAGGAAGTAGACGGCGAGCCGGGCGATGTCCCGGGCACGGAAGGCGAACAGCGAGGTGATCACCAGCGCGTTCGCCATCCACACCGACGAGGCGAGCGCGATCAGCACCAGTACCACCGCCCACCACGACGGCACCCGGGCGGCGGAGAAGCCGGCCAGGTTCACCCCGATGATGGTCATCCACACCAGCCACGGGATCCAGAGCTTCAGCACTCCCCCGGCATTCATCCGGTACCCGCGCCAGAACGCCCTGGCCGGTGCGATGTCGGTGATGTCGGTACTGCGCCGGCCGATCGCGTACAGGGCGGCCGACACGGCCGGGCCGAAGGGCAACGCGCAGAGCGCCACGACCGGGATGTTGCTCGCGTCGGCGTCCAGCAGGGCGAGTGGCACCAGGCCGGGCAGGCTGGCGAGCAGGACCAGCAGCTCGACCACGATCAGCGTGTACAGCAGCGCCGAGACGCGGGACAGCGGCCCCTCGCCGAACTGCCGCCCGGAGCTGGCCATCTCACTCACCGCCGCCACCGGACCCACCCAGCAGCCGGGCCTCGTCCCACCACTGTGGAGCCTGCTCGGTGACCGGGGTCAGCTCGACCAGGGTCACCTCGTGCCGGGCGAGGGTCAACTCCAGCTCGACCCGGCCGTCCAGCACCGGCAATTGGCGGTGCTCCCGGGCCGGCTCGGCGGCCTCGCGCAGCGCGTCGAGCTGGGCCGGCCGGGGTGAGGCCGGGCTCCCCATCTCGCACCAGGCCGCCCAGGCGTTGCCCCGCTGTTCGTCCACTGTGGACCGCAGCAGGAACGCGGCCCGGCCGGCGACCGGTACCGACAGCCGCAGGGTGTGCCGGTTCGCCGGCTCGCGACCGGTCACGTCCACCGGGGCCCAGGCCAGTACGGCGACCCGCCCGGCGCCGTCCCGGGTGACGAGATGGTCCTCGCCACGCGCCAGTACCGCCTCCCCCATCCGGGCGAGGAAGGCGTACAGGTGGTAGGCGGGCTTCTTGACCTGCCGGTGGGTCAGCAGGCCGAAGCCGCCGTGGAAGAGTGTGGTCGGCACACCCGCCTCCTCAAAGACGTCGCAGAACGTCCAGTACGAGAAGGAGTCGACCAGATCGCCCCCGGCCGCCACAACCGGGGCCAGGTACGCGGCCTGCAGCGCGGTGTCGTGGATCGGGTTGTCCGGCCGGTAGGAGGAGTTGTACTCGGTGATGTGCACCGGCACGCCGGCAAGCGCCGTGCCGGCCAGCTCCCGCCGGGGCGCGGCGAACTGGTCCAGCAGATCCGTGGCGGGAGCCAGGGTCTGGTACACCCCGAACGGCACCTGCTGCGCCGGACCGGAGGTGTACGCGTGCCGGCTGACGAAGTCGACCGGCACCCCGTTGGCGCTGGTGAACTCCGCGAACCGTTCCAGCCAGCCGGGCTCGCCGCCGGGCGCCAGGGACGGCCCACCCACCTGGAGCGATGCATCGACATCTTTGACGGCGTGCGCGGTCACCTGGTAGAGCCGGTGGTACGCGTCCTGATCCGCGCCCGGCCAGAACAGATCCAGGTTCGGCTCGTTCCACACCTCGATCGGCCAGCCGCGTACCTCATCCAGGCCGTACCGGTCGACCAGATGCTCCACTGTGGACCGCACCAGGGCGGCCCACTCGCTGTGGTCGCGGGGCGGCGTCACGTTGCCCCGCCACCAGAAGACGGTCTGGTCACCGGAGGCGAGCGCGGCGGGCATGAAACCCAGCTCCACGAAGGGCCGGATGCCCAGCTCCAGGTAGGCGTCGAGGACCTGGTCGACGTAGCCGAAGGCGTACCGTACGCCGCGCTGGCCGCGGTACTCGTACGGCCGGTAGACACCGACCGGGTCGCAGAGCAGCCCGTGCCCCCGGATGTACCGGAAGCCGATCTCCCGCTGCGCCAGGGCGAGCGAGTCCTGGTAGTCGCGGCGCAGCGCCAGGTCGAACCGGCCGGTGCCGACGCAGAAACGCCACGCGTCGGACAACCGGCCGGTCGGAGCCTGCGGAACGTGGATCAGCAACGCCTCAGCCGTGGTTCTTCTTGAACCGGTCGGCCGCCTTGTTGTGCACGTCGATGAGCTGGTCCATGTTCTTGCCCTTGAGCTCGGATACGTAGGTGTCCCACTCGGTCAGCGGCCGCTGGCCGAGGATGAACTTCAGCGACTGCTGGTTCACGTGGTCCTTCAGCGCCGTGGCCCACAGCGTGGTCTGCTCGCGCTCGTCGGCGGTCAGCGGGTGTGCCGGCTCGGACGGCCGCAGCTTGCGCTGTGCCATCGCGTCCTGGAACTGCTTCTCCTCCGGCGTGAACTGGGTGTCGAGGAACTTGGTGCTGCCGCCGTAGGCGAAGACACCGTTGAAGAAGCCGTAGTCCACGTTCAGCTTCTTGGTACCGGTCGGGTTGAGCCCGGCCCAGTCCACATCGGAGGCCAGCTTCAGCGAGCCGTCGTCCACGTTGCCGGTGAAGGTCTGTCCCTGGATCCCCCACTTGGCCAGCAGCTGGCCCGCGTCGGAGTACCAGAGCCAGTCGATGAACTGCATCATGGCGACGAAGTTCTTGCTGTCCTTCGCCTTCGACGAGATGATGATGCCGTTCTCCAGCCGGGTGCCGCGCTTGGTCGCGCCCATCGGACCCATCAACCGCGGGATCTTCGTCACGGTACCGCCGGGGACCTGCGCGGTGAGGTCCTTCCGGTACGCGTTGACCAGCTCCTGCGCGTTGGCGCTGATGACGAACGCCTTGCCGGTACCGAACTTCTGCTTGGCCTGGTCGTCCTGCTGGGTGAAGCTCTCCGGGTCCATCAGCTTCTGGCTGACCAGACTGTTGAGGTAGGCCAGCAGCGCCTTGTAGTTGTCCTGCGCGCCGGGGAAGACGAACTTGCTGGTGTTGGTGTCCCAGTGGTACGGCTGCCAATCCCAGCCGGCGCGGGTGTCGTACGCGTCGCTGAGGTGGGCCAGCAGGCAGTTCGCGCCCGGCCCTTCCGGCGTGGTGCTCCACCGGTCGGACAGCGGGTACGGCTTGGCCATCGGCTTCATCGCGGTCAGCACGGTGGTCAGCTCGTCCCAGGTGGTCGGCGCCTGCACGCCCAGCTTGGTGAGGATGTCGGTGCGGATCGCGATCGAGTAGTCCAGCCAGACGTCCTCGTGGATCCCGGGCAGCAGGTAGTACTTGCCGTCATCCTGCTTGAGCTGGGCGTCGATCTCCGCCTGGATGCCCCACTTCTTGACCTTGTCCTGGAAGTTTGGCATCAGGTCGACGTAGTCGCTCACCGGCAGGATCGCGCCGCCGGCGATGTACGCCTCCTCGGACGGGTGGTACGTCTTCGGGATGATGAACGGCGCGTTGCCGGCGCCCACCATCACGTCGCGCTTCTGGTTGTAGTCCGAGAGCGGGATGACCGTCGGGTTGAACTTCACATTGGTGCGCTTGGTGAGCTCGGTGAAGAACTCCCAGTCGGCCTTGTACGGGTACCCCGGGTTGTCCAGCATCGCGATGGAGAAGGTCAGCGGTTCGGTCGCCTTGAACTGGTCGCCGACGCCGAACTTGTCCATGGCGCCGACCCGCTTGTCACCAAGGCTCTGGTTGCCGTTGTCGCTACTCCCACAGCCGACCAGCGCGAAGGCGGCGACTCCGCCGAGCGCGCCGAGCAGCTCGCGTCGGGATAGTTGTGTCATCGAAGACCTCTTTCGTTGAGACGGCGGGGCGGCGGCGCTAACCCTTGACCGCGCCGAGCATGACCCCAGATACGAAATAGCGCTGGATAAATGGGTAGACGAGCATGATCGGCAGCGCGGTGAGCACCACCGTGACCGCCCGGATATTCGCCCCGACCTGCAACCCGAAGTCGCTACTCGAAGCGTTGTCCGACCCCGTCGTGGCGCCGACGATCATGTTGCGCAGGTAGACGGTGGCCGGGAAGAGTTCCTGCCGGTCCATGTACAGGAAGGCAGTGAACCAGGAGTTCCAGAACAGGACAGCGTAGAAGAGCACCATCGTGGCGAGTACCGCCTTGGACAGCGGCAGCACGATCCACAGCAGGGTGCGGTAGGTGTTCGAGCCGTCGACCGCGGCCGCCTCCTCCAGCTCCAGCGGGAGGCTCTCGAAGAAGGCCTTCATCACCAGCAGGTAGAACACGTTGATCGCATTCGGCAGCACGATCGCCCAGATCGTGTTGCGCAGACCGAGCGAGTTGACCAGGACATAGTTGGGGATCAGGCCGCCGGTGAAGAACATGGTGAACAGCGCGATCCCGATCAGCACGCCGCGGCCACGCAAGTGTTTCTTGGACAGCACGTAGGCGTAGCAGGTGGTAAGCACCATCGCGACGAGGGTGGCTCCGACGGTGTAGATCACGGTGTTCTTGTAGTTGATCCAGAACAACGGGTCGCTCATCACCTTGCGGTAGGTGGTGATGTTGAACCCGCGCGGCCAGAAACTGACCCGCCCGGCGTCGATGTACTTCTCCGAGCTGAACGAACGGGAGATGATGTTCACGAACGGCAGCAGGGTCAGCACCAGGACGCCGGCCAGGATGACGCCGTTGACCACCTGGAACACCCGGTAGCCACGGGTCGCCTGGACCCCACGCCTGCGGCGCGCCTGCGGCGCCCGCGGTCTGGCCGCCACCGTCACCATAGCCCGGTCCCCACTGCGCGACGGGAGATGGCGTTCGCCGTGACGGTCAGGGTCAGCCCGATCACCGACTCGAAGAGCCCGATCGCGGCCGCGTAGCTGAAGCTGCCGGCCTGAACGCCGACCCGGTAGAGATAGGTGGTGATGACATCCGCGGTCGAGTACGTCAACGGGTTGTACAACAGCAGGACCTTCTCGAACCCGATCGCCATGAAGGTACCGATGTTGAGAATCAGCAGCGTCATCATCGTCGGCATGATGCCGGGGATGGTCACGTGCCAGGTCTGCCGCCACCGGTTCGCACCGTCCA
>JAFMQQ010000107.1 GCA_017354595.1 Micromonosporaceae bacterium | reverse complement strand
GGTTCGGCCTCGGCGGCGGGGGATGCCTCGGCCGGTCTGGGTTCGGCCTCGGCGGCGGGGGATGCCTCGGCCGGTCTGGGTTCGGCCTCGGCGGCGGGGAGTGCCTCGGCCGGTCTGGTTCCGGCCTCAGCGGCGGGGAGTGCCTCGGCCGGGCCGGATCCGGTTGGTCGGCTGCGCGACCGGATCCGGTCGCTGCTCGGGCTCTGGAGCGACGCGGCCTGGGCCGGGTGTACCGGGCCCGGTGCCGTGGTCGCGGTCGGCGGTCGCCCGCTCTCGGGCGGGATCGTGGCCGCCGTCGGCGCGCTGGAGATCGCGGTGCACGGCTGGGACGTGTCCCGGGCGCGCGGCCGGCGGGCGCCGGTACCGGCGCCGCTCGCCGAGGAGTTGCTGGAGCTGGCTCCGGTACTGGTGATCCCGAGGTACCGGCCCGGCCGGTTCGCCGCTGCGGTGCCGGTACCGCCGGGGTCGCCGCCGGGCGACCGGCTGGTCGCCTTCCTCGGCCGCCAGCCGGACTGAGCTGACGGCGGCTATGGTCTGCCCGGTCCCGTGCCGGACCGCCGGCACCGACCGGACGTCCACTGTGGACAGCCTTACCGGGGTGATTGGGGCAACTTCCGCGAAGTCGTGCCACATTGGGTTACCCGGGCTGCCCGCAGTGCCGCGCGAGGCTGCAACAACAGGTAGCACAGGCAGAACAGGGCCAGACCCACGGCGGTGAGCAGGATCAGTTCCTCGCCGATGAAGGCCTGGTACGCCACCAGCAGCCCGAGTGGGACAGCGTTGCGTAGCAACCGTTTCGGCTCGGCCAGGCGCAACGCGTTGGCGATGATGAATGGCACCAGGAAGGTGACCAGCAGGTTCAGGTGGGCGCCGTTGGCGTGCGAGACCGCTGCCGGAGAGAAGCCGCAGAACCCGCCGGCGAACCCGGCGGCCAGCCGGGAGCGGGGCACCAGCCGCCGGAACAGCCAGTACCAGGCGGCGGCGGAGCCGGCCAGCCCGAGGACGAGAGCGAGGGCGAGGGCGACCTGCGGGCCCGCCAGCAGCGTCAGCGGCAGCAGTGGCACCCCGATGCCGAGTACCGACGTGTTGGCCATCAGGTTGGCACCGCCCGGACCAAACAAGGTGGTGTACAGCGGATTGGCGCCGCTGCCCAGCGCGTGCGCGCCGTACCACAGGAACCAGTCGAAGGCGTCCTGGTCGGCCGGACCGACTTGGAGGTTCGCGTCGTTCAGGTGCCGCAGCAGGTGCCCGAAGATGACCAGCGAGATCGCCAGGTATGCGCCGAAGACGTAGAGGTACCCGGGCGGCCTGCGGCGGGGTGGCCGGTTCAGCCGGGCCAGCGCGTACGGCCCTGGGCGCGGCGCTGGCGTTTCCAGCACCGGGGCGTCCATCACGGTGGCAGCCTAGCAACCAGGCTGAGCCTGGCGGCTCCGGCGGTTACGGTTGCCCTATGCGGGGCGGATCCGGGGCGTACGCGTACGTCGGCGGCTACTGGTGCACCGGCCTGGCCGACCTGACCGACGATCCGTCCTGTCTGGACAGTCGCGGGTTCTGGGTGGTGGTGGCCGAGTTCACGCTGGCCGGGAACGCCTCGCCCGGGAGCGCCCCGGCGGGCAGCGCCGGCTCCCGCGTCTTCGCCCGCTTCGACCGGGTGCGCCGGGCACCCCGGCCCGCCCCGGCCGGCCCGTGGTACGGTCCGCCTCCCGGCGACTGGAGCTCCTCGTTGGGGCGCCGCGAGTACCTGGCCGGGGTGGCCGCCATCCGCCGGTACATCGAGGCGGGCGAGGTGTACCAGGCGAACCTGTGCCGGGTCCTCTCCGCCCCGCTCGCCGCGCCGCGCGAAGGGTCGGCGGGTGGCGGACAACCGGGCGGAGACCTGCTCGGCCTGGCCGACCGGCTCGCCACCGGCAATCCGGCCCCGTACGCCGCCGTGGTCGAGCTGCCGGTGGCCGGGGTGCGCCTGGTCTGCGCCTCGCCCGAGCTGTACCTGCGCCGTACCGGCGAGATGGTGGAATCCAGCCCGATCAAGGGCACCGGGCGGACAGCCGCCGACCTGCTGGCGAAGGACCTCGCCGAGAACGTCATGATCGTCGATCTGGTGCGTAACGACCTGTCCCGCGTGGCGGCCACCGGTGGCGTGAGCGTGCCGTCCCTGCTGCAGGTGCAGCCACACCCGGGACTGGTGCACCTGGTCAGCACCGTGCGGGCCAGGCTGCGTACCGGCGTCGGCTGGCCGGAGCTGCTGGCGGCCAGCTTCCCGCCCGGCTCGGTCACGGGCGCCCCGAAGCTCGCCGCGCTCGCCATCATCGGCGCGCTGGAGCCGGTACCGCGGGGCCCGTACTGCGGGGCGGTCGGGTATGTCGATGCCGACCGGCGCACCGGGGTGCTCGCGGTCGCCATCCGTACCTTCTGGATCGCCGGGGACCGGATCCACTTCGGCACCGGCGCCGGTATCACCTGGGGCTCAGACCCGGCCGCCGAGTGGGCCGAGACACAGCTGAAGGCGGCGAACCTGGTGCGCCTCGCCTCCGCCGGACCGGGGGTGGCGAGACCCGATACTCCATTGTGGACAGCTGTGCGAGGGTGACCAGGCTCAGAGGAACGCGCCCACCGACGGTGTCGCGCCGCTCCAGTTGAGCACGGCGGCGTAGAGCACCCGGCGGCTTCCGGCCGGCAGGCTGCCATCGGCGCGCTGCACGCACGGGGTGGTACCGGAGCAGACCCAGGCGTGCAGGAAGATCCGCCAGCCGCCGTCCAGCGACGGCGTCACATCCGCGCCGCCCGGTCCACATAGGCCGGTGCTCGCCGAGGTGAGCAGCGAGTGCTCCACCGTGCCGGCGAAGTTCCACTTGTCGGTCGAGGTGTGGTACACGGTGGCGTAGCTGCAGTTGTCGAAGCCGAACCGGGACGCGAAGAGTACGAAGGTGGAGCCCTGTTGCACCATCGCCGGATTCTCGATGATGCCGCTGTTGCGGATCAGCTCGCCACTGGGGTTGCCGATCCAGTCGGTACCGGCGTCGTTCAGGCGCAGCATGCGCAGCGAGGACGGGGTCTGCTGGGTCTTGTACAGCACGAAGCGGTGGCCATCGGAGTCCTGGAACGGCGACGGGTCGATGACGCCAGCAGCCACCACCGGCCGGCCGGGTACCGTGTCCACGGCGCCGTTCTCGCCGCCCGGGCAGATCAGCGGCGAACTGTTCGGGGTGTACGGGCCGGCTACCGAGCTGGCGGTGGCCACGCCGATGCAGCGCTGGCCGTTCATCCCGAGCGCCGGGGCGGAGTAGTACAGGACCCACCCGGCCGAGGTCTGCACCGCGTCCGGCGCCCAGACCGCGTTGCTGGTCGCCCAGGCCCCGGCACCGGTCAGCGCCGGGCCGGCCGGGCTCCACGGGCCCGCCGCCTGATCGCCGCGGTACACCGGTGCGTCGCTACCCGTGGCGAAGACGTAGAAGTCGCCGCCGGTACGCACCACGCCCGGATCGGCGACCCCGCCCAAGGGCGCGTACACCGGCGCGGGCGCCACGGCGGCCGCCGGCTGGGACGGCACAGCCGGCACCACGGCGAGGCCGAGTATCGCCGCCCCGCTGACCCATCCGAATCGCATACAACCTCCTCGATAGAGGTCGTCACTCTACCCGCTATCGATCGGGCCAGCGGGGCGCGCGTCGGTCACGGACTCACATAGGACGGCAGGTTCGCCGCAATGATGTGCTGGTGGAAGGTGAAGACCTCCGGGTCGCGCGGATCGACGGTGGCGCTGACCCAGTGGTTCAGGGCGCTGCCGAAGGTCTGCACCCGGGTGACGTTCAGGATCGGGTTGCCGGCCGCGTCGGTCAGCGGGTTGTCTATGCGCAGCACGTGGCTGTCCCCGTTGACCAGGACCACCGGGCGGTGGAAGCCGATCGCCAGCCGGGCCAGCTCTGCCTTGGTGTCGGCGAAGTGCGCGGTCGGGTCGGTCGACCACATGTCCGCCTGGATGACCACCATGACCGCGACCGAGTTGGCCGCCCTGGCCGCGGCGAATGCCTGGTCCAGCCAGGCCAGGTTGGCGGCGTTGCGGGCGGTGTACTCGGCGGCGTCGCCGTCGATCTGCTTGCCGGTCGAGTCGAACTGCGGCGCGTTGTTGTCGCTGCCGGGGATGTTGAGGCCGACGTAGGTGACCGGGCCGTACTGCCAGCGCACATTCTCCGGGTACGCCGCACTCTGCCGCAGCAGTGGAAGCGTGTGCTGGCCGAAGGAGGTCGGGGTGGCGGCGAACATGGAGCGGATCAGCGCCAGCCGCTCGTTCGGGTCGTAGCTACCGTTGCTGGCCCGGTCGCAGTCGGTCCACTCGTTGTCACCCGGGACGTAGACCAGCGGGTCGGCGAAGGATTTGAAGCTGGCCAGCGCGGCGTCGTAGATCGGCTGGTCGCACCGCTCGCTGCCGTTCTTGATGTCGCCGTCGAAGGCGGTGAAGGCCAGCCGGTGCTGGTTGATGTCGGCGATGACGTTGGGGTACTGGGCGCGGCCGGTGGGGCCGTAGGGCATGTCACCGATCAGGCCGATCTCGTAGGCACCGTTGCGGTTCGCTTCGCCGTTCCCGTCGGCGGCGGCGACGCCGATGCCGCCCAGAAGGCTTGCGGCCGCGGCGGCCGCGCCGATGACCATCAGTTTGGTACGGATTCGCATGGCGACAGTCCAGCCGACCTTCCTGGCGCTGCGGTGGACGTCGGGTGAACGCTGGCCGACGCGGCGGCCGGGCCAGCGGCACCGGGTCAGCCGGTGCGCAGCAGCCGTTCCAGCACCCGGGTGCCGAAGTGCAGCGCGTCCACCGGTACCCGCTCGTCGACGCCGTGGAACATGGCCAGGAAGTCGAAGCCGGGTGGCAGCCGCAACGGCGTGCAGCCCAGGTGGCTGATCCCCAGGCGCTGCAACGACTTCGCGTCGGTCGCGGCGGGCATCAGGTACGGCAGCACCAGCGCGTCCGGATCCTCGGCCCGGATCGCCGCACTCAGGCCCGCCGCCAACGGGCCGGCGAAGTCGGCCTGCACCGCGGGCAGGCTGTCCCAGGTGATCTCCACCTCCGGGCCGAGTACCTCGGCCAGCTCGCCCCGGAACGCCTCCTCCCGGCCGGGCAGGAAGCGACAGTCCACTGTGGCCTCCGCCTCGGTGGGCACCACGTTGGAGGCGTACCCGGCCCGCAGCATCGTGACATTGGCGGTGTCCCGCTGCGCCGCCTCCACCAGCCGGCCCAGCCCCACCTCGTCCGGCGCGACGCCCGCCTGAGCCAGCCCGGCGAGCAGGTCGCGTTCCGGGTCGGTGGGCACGGTCGGGAACCGGTGCCGGTCCAGCCGGGCGACCGCGGCGGCCAGCCGGGCCGCCGGGTTGTCCTGGTGTGGCAGCGAGCCGTGCCCGCCAGCACCGCGTACCCGCAGCCGCAGCCAGCCCGCGCCCTTCTCAGCTGTCTGCACCAGGTATGCCCGGCGACCGTCCGGCGCAGTCACCGAGAAGCCACCCACCTCGCCGAGCGCCTCGCTGACGCCGGCGAACAGGTCGGGCCGGTGGTCGACCAGCCAGCGGGCGCCGTACCAGCCACCCGCCTCCTCGTCGGCGAAGAAGGCGAAGACGATGTCGCGCCCGGGTACCGTACCCTCACGTTTGAATCTCGTTGCGACGGCGAGCGCCATGGCCGCCATGTGCTTCATGTCCACGGCGCCGCGCCCCCACAGGTACCCGCCGGCCACCTCGCCGGAGAACGGCGGCACCGACCAGAGCGCCGCATCCGCCGGTACCACATCCAGGTGCGCGTGCACCAGCAGCGCGCCGCGGGCAGGGTCGGCGCCGGGCAGCCGGGCCACCACGTTGCCCCGCCGCTCCGCCGGCTCCACATAGGACGGTTGATAGCCCGCGTCGGTGAGGCGGGCAGCGACGTACTCGGCCGCGTCCCGCTCACCGACTACAGTGGACGGATCGCCGGTGTTGGTGGTGTCGATCCGGATCAGATCGCGTGCCAGCTCGACAACCCCGTCCCCGTCCATGCCACCAACCCTAACCGTTGCTACCCAGGTTCAGCCGCCGGGCAGTGCGGGGGCCGGGAACCGGTGCCTCTACCTGATCGGGCTCGCCTTGTCGCACTTGACCTTCTGACCGGCGAGCCGAGTACCTCCGGCACCGCTACGACTGTCCATTGTGGATCTATCATCAGCCCGCCGGCTTGTCCGTCCGGCGCTCGGTGAACCGGCGCGCGCCGGCCACCGCCTCGGACCCCAGTGCGGCCAGGCCGTGCTGGTACTCCACCCGCAACGCGGCGTCCAGATCCAGGCAGGCGGTGTCGTACACCGAGGCCAGGTCGTGCCGCAGGCAGATCTGGGGGAAGGCGGCGAGTTCCGCGGCGAGCCGTTCCGCCTCGGCGCGCGCGGCACCCGGCGGTACCACCCGGGTCGCCAGCCCGATCGCCAGGGCCTCGTCCGCGTGTACCGGCCGGCCGGTCAGGATCAGGTCCAGTGCCCGGCCGAGCCCGACGATGCGCGGCAACCGGACCGTACCGCCGTCCACCAGCGGTACCCCCCACCGGCGGCAGAAGACGCCGAGGACCGCGTCCTGCTCGACCACGCGCAGGTCGCACCAGAGCGCGAGTTCCAGGCCACCGGCGACCGCGTACCCGCTGACCGCGGCGATGACCGGCTTGGACAGCCGGATCCGGGTCGGCCCCATCGGCCCGTCGCCATCGGGTTGGACCCGGTTGGGCCGGCCGGCCGCGATGGCGTGCAGGTCGGCCCCGGCGCAGAAGGTGCCACCGGCGCCCCAGAGTACGGCGACCCGGGCCGACCCGTCGGCGTCGAAGGCGCGGAAAGCGCCGGCGAGCGCCTCGGCGGTCGACCGGTCGACCGCATTGCGTACCCCCGGCCGGTCGAGCACCACCGTCCACACCGGACCATCCCGCTCGATCCGGACAGGCTGATCTTCTCCGGCCATCGCTGCCCCTTCGCCCGCGACCCTACCGGCGGCTGGACACCGCCCGCACACTGTGAAGCATGCAGATTATCGAGGTGAGCGTCATCGGCGTACGGTCCAGCGTGCTGACGCTCACCCGGCGGGAGAGCCCGCTACGGTTCACCTTCTACCCGATGATCCACATCGCCGAGCCCGCCTTCTATGCCGCGGTGCGGCGGCAGTTGCGCCGCTGCGACCTGATCGTGGCCGAGGGCGTGGGCGGCACCCGTACCGGCGACCACAAGGTCGCGTCCCAGCGGCCGAGTTCGGGCCGGGTCGTCGGGTCGGCGCTGACCTCCAGCTATGAACTGCCAGCGCGGTTCCAGCGCTCCGGCCTGGTGCAGCAGGACATCGACTACGAGGCGCTGGGCGTACCGGTGCGCTGCCCGGACATGACCGACGAGGAGTTCACCGGCGGCTGGAATGAGGTGCCGCTGTGGCAGCGGGCGGTTCTGGTCGCCGCGGCGCCGCTGGTCGGGCTGCACCGGCTGGCCTTCGGGTCGCGGCGCGCGCTGGCCCGGGAGATGAACCTGGACGATGCGGACTGGGAGGGCACCTTCGAAGGCGCCGAGTCGTTCGAGGAACTGTCGAGCCTGCTCGGCGAGCAGCGCGACCGGCTGCTGCTGGCGGAGCTGGACCGCATCCACCGGGAACGCCACGCCGAACCGGTCACGGTCGCGGTGGTGTACGGCGCGGCCCATGTGGCGCCGGCGGTGCATGGCATGCGGGCGCTGCACGGGTACCGGGTACGCGATGCGGAGTGGCTCACCGTCTTCGGCTTCGAGGAGTAGCTCAGGCCGGCACTTCCGAGGTATAACGGCCGTTGTACCGCCTTGGTCAGCGACAGTTACCGGTGGCCACCTGATGATGCGGCGGAGCTGGCTGATGATCTGACGACTGTCAATGTCGTGGATACGCTCTACGCGGATGCCGTGCTACGGCTGGAGGACCGGTCCGTCGCGTGGGCATGTCAACGTGAGATGGTCCGGGTGGATGGGTTCGTCGGCTCCAGTGGATTTAGGCTCCCTGGGCGCGGAGTTGGGCGACTTCGTGTTGTTCGTAGGGACGTGCGACCCATGCGTTGGGGATGAGGTGGCTCGCTTCGTCGAGTGCCCATTCCAGGTGCGCGTAGATCTCCTCGCGGTCGTTATGCACGACGAGGTACATGCCTGGGCGCAGCAGCAGGTGCTGTTGTTGAATGTCAGCTAAGGTCCGCGGGTGGCGCAGCCGGATACCTCCGAGCGGATCGCGGTCGTCGAGGTCGGCGTAGATCCTGATGAAACGTTCGGTTGGGGTGTAGGTCGTGAAGTGACCGTCGCCAGCGCGGTCCCACATGATCGCTTCGCAGTTGGGGCATAGGTAGAGCCGGCTGAGGGCGGTCTGGCGCAGCTGCTCGATTTCCCAGTCCTCGGGCTTGGTCTCGAGCGTGTAGAGCAGCTTCTCGGTGGCCCAATCGGGCAGCACTTGGTAACCGTCGTCGGGTATCGGCGACAGAT
>JAFMQQ010000106.1 GCA_017354595.1 Micromonosporaceae bacterium | reverse complement strand
CCTTCTGGAAGCTGCCGTCCAGCGACGCCGAGCAGTCGGCGGGAACCACGCCGGCGGCGGTCTGGATTCCGCCGAGCAGCAGGTGCAGGAAGGCCGGCTCGCTGTAGCTCTCGGTGGTGTGGCCCAGTCCGGTGTACCAGGAACGGCCACCGTCGTAGTCCTGGCACCACGTGTTCGGGTGGTCGATGCCCATGGTGGAGCCGGAGTAGCTGGTGTCATCTACCGACGTCAGTACGTGGACGGTGCCGCGCGGGTTGGTCTGGAAGTCGTACCACTCGTCGGTACGGGTGATCTCCAGCGGCAACCCGTTGGTGGACGGGTGTGCCGGATCCTCCACCTTCACCACGGCCTGCTGGATGGCGGGGTGTTCCTTGAAGTACGCACCGACCAGACTGCCGTACCACGGCCAGTTGTAGCCGCTGTCGGCGGCGGCATGGATACCGACGAACCCGCCACCCGCCTCGATGTAGCGCTGGAAGGCGTCCTTCTCCGCCTGGGTACCCAGTGGGTCACCGGTGCTGGATAGGAAGATCACCGCCTGGTACTGCGCCAGGTTGGCATCGGTGAACAGGCTGTCGTCCTCGGTGGCGTCGACGGTGAAGTTGTTGTCCAGGCCGAGTTGCTGGATGGCGGCGATACCGGCCGGGATCGAGTCGTGCCGGAAGCCGGTCGTCTTGGAGAAGACCAGCACCTTGAACGGCCCGCTCGGCGCCGGCGGTGGGGGTACCGAGGCCGGTGTGGCGGCCGGCTTGGCCGCGGTCGCAGCGGTGGTTTTCGCGCCGGTAGCGGCGGCGGCCCTGGCGCTGGTAGCGGTGGCGGCTCTGGCGCTGGTGGCCGCGGCGGAGTTCGTGGTGGGCGCCGCGGCGGGTGCGCTGGCGTACGCGGGTGTGGCGATCAGCGCCGTCACGGGCAGGGCCAGCGCCACTGCCGCGGCTAACAACCTTCTTCTGAATGCACCGCGGACAGCGCGGCGCCGGCGATCGGGATGCACGTGAGACTCCCTTTGTTCCGGGGATTCCGGGGCTCCCGACCGGCTCGCCGAAGGACCGGTTGGGGTGACTTCGCGCGGCCATCACGGCGTCGTGGTTACCACGCTGATTTGTCATTCGGGTAAACAAAACCTACCACCGCCGAGCATGGCAGGGGAAGCGGTGAATGTCTCGATGGGAGCGGTGCCCGTACTGTCCACAGTGCACTATGCTGTGGCAGCGTGGACCGGACGGGTGGTGGCGGTCGGCGTCCGCCACCACCCGCTCGGCAACCGTGAACCCATCGGCGGGCGTCCCCGCCCACGGGTCACGCCTATCCCTGACGGGCTACTGGTGCTTCAGCGTGTCCATCCAGGTACGGAGCTGGTCGGCCTGCCGCCCAAGTTCCGTCCGGGTCGCCGCCTCGCCCGACGACGGGTCGGCCGCGATCGCCATCACCTGGTTCAGGTCGGCCTTCGCTGCGTTGTAGTCGTGGGCCAGATAGCTGTTGGTAGCGCTGGCGAGCAACGCGTCGGCCGACGTGGCCGCCTGCTGTGTCAACGTTCCACCGGTCGCGGCCGTCGCGACCAGCGTCCGGGTCTGCCGGAAGGTCGAGCAATTCGCTTCGATCAGTCCGGCGGTCCACCGGATGCCCTGGAGGATCATCGTGGTGTACGAGTCGCGGTAGTACTGTGCCCGGTCGTGACCGAGAATCAGTGAGAACTCGCGACCGTTGTCGTACTGCTGGCACCACGAAATGGGGTGGTCGCCACCCATCAGGGTCAACGGGTTGGTGGCCGCGTTGCCGCTGTTGAGACTCCGCTGGTACGACGCCTCGTTCAGGCTGAGCAGGGTGTGTACCTCCGCCCGGGGGTTGTGGTCGAAGTTGTACAGCTCGTCGATGGTCAGCCAGGTGCTTGGCAGGTGCGCGGTGAACGGCGCGCTGCTGTCCTCGGTGTTGACCTGGACGTTGATGCAGCTGCCGCAGGTACCCTCACCGTTCTGGCCGCCCGGGTGGTTGGTGAACCAGGCGCCGACGACATCCCGGTACCACGGGATGTTGTGCATCGAGTCCGCGGCGCCGTGCAGGCCGACGTACCCACCACCGGCTTCGATGTAGCCGCGGAAGGCGGTCAGCTCGCTTGCGGTCAGGGCGTCCGCCGGCGGTTGGCTACCCGGGTTCGTACCGTCCACCGGTGAACTGAAGATGATGGTGGAGTACTTGGCCAGATCAGCCGCCGAGGTGAACGGGGTGGACGGCATCGAGCCCGAGCCGAGCTGCGGATCCCAGACGTCCACATTGAACCCGTACTGCTGGCCCCATCTCTCCACCAGGGCCGCCGTGTCCGGGATGTGGTCGTGCCGGAAGCCCTTGGTGAGGGAGAAGTACAGCACCCGGAAGGTGGCGCCTGGATAGTTCGTCGATGGCGACACCGCCGGTACCGGGATGGGTGACGGGCCGACCGCCGGCGAGACCGTGGTTCCGGTCGGTGGCTCGGCGGGCAGGGTGCCGGTCACCTGTTCGATCAGGTAACGCGCGTCGCCCACCAGAGTGTCGCGTACCGCGCCCGGCGCCAGGCCGTCCTGTGCGGCACCGACGAACTGGTTCAGCGCGGCCACCGCCTGATGGACATCGCCAGCGGTGGCCAGGCTGTTCGCCTGGTCCAGAGTGGACTGTAGGCTCGCGGCCAGGTCACTCGGCACCGTACCGGCCGCCGCGAAGCGGGACAGCAAGGTACCGAGGTCACCGAATGAGGTGGTGACCACGAACGTCTGGTCGTACCGGGCGGCGTTGCCGGCGGAGTCACTGGCGACCACGCCGATGGTGTGCCCACCCACGGCCAGGTCCGAGGTCGACACCGGCAACGGCGTGACCTCCTTGCCGTCGATGAACATCTTGAACAGGAACACCCCGCCGGAGCCCGGGCTCGGGTCGGTCCGGTTGGGTATCAGCGTCGCGGTGTGTCCGATGTGGCCATTGACCACCGGCCAGTTCACCACCGGCGGTACGGTATCGATCCGCACCGTTGTCGTGTGTACCGCCTCCACCGAGCCGTCACCGCCGACCGCCCGGTACCCGATGGCGATAGTGCCGTTCTGGGTGATCTGCACCGAGCCGGACAGCGTCGCCGGGTAGGGCGCGCTGGCCGAAACCGCGGTCTGGAACGGCGCCGTGGAACCGAGTTGGTACTCGATGCGCTGCACGCCGTTGGTGGCGTCGGTGGCCGAGAAGGTCACCGTCACCGGGTCGCGGTAGAAGCCATTGGTTCCGGTGGGCGAGGCGGGGCTCACGGTGGCCGTGCTGCTTGTCGGCGCGGCCTGTGCGGGCAGGGTCGGGGCCAGCCCGGCGACCGTAAGCACCGCCGTGAGCGTGAAGAGCGTTCTCAGTCTTCGCACTGGTACTCCTCTCTGCGCGGCCGGCGGGACGGCCCGCCGCGCTGTGTTCATGACACACCGGCGAGCCGGAGGATCAGTTCCTTGACCTCCGTCGCGGCGTACCCCTGCCGCGCCTGTTCCGGCGCGGAGCAGAGCAGGACCGGCCCGTCGGCCGGGTCGGTGCCGAGCCGGCCGTGGGAGCCGCGCACCGCGCGGGCGCCCGCGTCCAGACCGACAACGTTCATCAGGTAGCGCAGGCCGAGCTTCTTGCGCGCCAGCGCGACCGCCGCCCGGTACCGCGCCGCGTTGGGTGCGGCCGGGTCGAAGAAGAGTTCCGCCGGGTCGTATCCCGGCTTGCGGTGTATCTCGACCAGGCGGGCGAAGTCGGGAGCCCGCTGGTCGTCATCCCAGTAGTAGTACGTGAACCAGGCCGGCTGTTCGGCAACCAGGACGAGTTCACCGGCGCGCGGATGGTCCAGCCCGTACCCCGCCTTGCCTTTCTCGTCGAGCACCTCGGCGACGCCGGGCAGCAGCTCGCACAGCCGCTGTACCGCCACCACGTCGGAAGGGTCGGCGATGTAGACGTGGGCGACCTGGTGGTCGGCGACCGCGAAAGCCCGGGACGTCCACGGGTCCAGGTACTCCATACCGTCCTGTGTGTACACCTGGAGAAAGCCTTCGGCGCGCAGCATCCGGTTCACGTGCACCGGAGTATGCGCGTCGGTGATGCCGTATTCGGAGACGGCCAGCACGGTGGCGCCGCGCCGCTGCGCGGCCTCCAGCAACGGTCCGAGCACCACGTCCAGGCGGGCGGCGGCCTTCGCCGCCCGCGGTGAGCTGGCGCCGTAGCGCTGCAGGTCGTAGTCGAGGTGCGGCAGATACACCAGGGTCAGGTCGGGCCGGTGTGCCTGGAGCACCAGCTGGGCCGCGCCGGCGATCCAGGCCGAGGAGGGCAGCCCGGCGCCGGGTCCCCAGTACTGGAACAGCGGGAAGGTGCCAAGGGCCGCAGTCAACTCGTCGTGCAGGTCCGGCGGGTCGGTGTAGCAGTCCGGCTCCTTGCGACCATCGGCGTAATACACCGGTCGGGGGGTGACGGTCCAGTCGACGTCGGCGCCCATCGCGTACCACCAGCAGATGTTCGCCACGGTGTAATCCGGGTACCGGCGGCGGGCCGCCTGCCACACCTTCTCCCCCTCGACCAGTGCGTTGTGTTGCCGCCAGAGCAGCACCTCGCCGAGGTCCCGGAAGTACCATCCGTTGCCGACGATGCCGTGGTCGCGGGGCGGCGCACCGGTCAGCATGCTCGCCTGCACCGAACAGGTGACCGCGGGCAGTACCGGTTCCAGCGGCGCCTGGAAACCGGCCGCGGCAACCCGCCGCAGCGCGGGCATGTGTTCGAGCAGGCGCGGCGTCAGCCCGACCACGTCGAGCACGACCAGCGGCACCGGGCGGTCTGTCACGGCCGCACCGCCGGTTCCCGGCCCGCGGCCCGCTTCGGCAGCCGACCGCCGAGCACGGTGGTCAGCTGGTCCCGGGCAAACGCCAGCTCGCCGGCGATACCGGCGGCCAGCTGCTGCGGGGTACCCGGCCGGTGTCCTTCGGGCAGCACATCCCAGGTGTACGTCTCCACCTCGAAGTGGTCGCACCTGGCGACCGGCCCACCGAGCAACGCCTCCAGTGCCGCCACCGCGACCGGTACCGTCGCCCGCAGCGGCGGTACCGGCTGCGCGTGCAGCGGCACGTGGTAGTGCACCCGCCAGGGTCCCGGCAGCCCGGCCTGCAGCGCCTCGCCCAGGTCGTCGGTACCCCGCCCGTCCGGCCCGCGGGTCTGGTGCAGGAAGCGCGGCTCGACATACTGGCGCAACGCCTCCCGGGCCCGGCCCGGGTGCTCGACGCTCAACGCCGCCGAGATCTGCACCTTGACCACCGGCAGCGCGGCCCGCTCCAGCCGGGCCAGAGCCTCGGCCGGCTCCTCCCAGGCGCAGGCGAGGTGCGCCAGGTCCAGGCAGACGCCGAGCCATTCGGTATCCACAGTGGACAACTCCCGCACCGCGTCCTGAGTGGACTCGACGAGGCAGCCGGGCTCCGGCTCGATGGCGACCCGTACCGTGCGGCCGGTATGCGTTGCGAGCTGTGCGAGTCCGCCGGCCAGCGCATCCAGGTTGCGGTGCGCCGCCGCCGACTGGTCCGCGTCCCAGCCGTCCCGCCAGCCGATCGGCAGCGTGGAGACCGACCCGCGGTCGGCCTCCTCGGGCAGTAGCTCGGCGAGGACCCGGGCCAGGTTGAGGGTGTACGCCAGCCGCTCCGGGGTAGTCCAATCTGGACGGTACACGGCGTGCTTCACCACCGGAGCCTGGAAGGCGCGGTACGGGAAACCGTTGAGGGTGACCACCTCCAGCCCCCGGCTGGTGAGCTCCCGGCGCAGCCGGGCAGTGCGCGCGGGATCGCCGGCGAGCATGGCCGCGACATCCGCGGACAGCCACAGGCCAAGCCCGAGCAGATCGCAGCCCAGCTGCGCCCGCACCGGCACGGCGTACGCGTCCAGCTGAGCCAGGATGCCCGGGATATCCTCGGCCGGATGCACATTGGTGCAGTAGCCCAGGTGGATCAGCCGGCCGTCGCGATGGGTCAGGCGCATCAGGAACCGCCGCGCAGGATCGAGTTCCCGGCGTGGGTGCTGGCTACCTCGGCGAGCTCGGAGAGGTCCAGCCGGCCGGACTGCCCGTAGAAGGCGACCGGGTTGCGCCACAGCACCCGGTCGACATCGTCGGCGCTGAAGCCGGCGGCGAGCATCGCGTCGCCGGTGGCCCGGGTCAGCAACGGGTCCGACCTACCCCAGTCGGCGGCCGAATTCACCAGCACCCGCTCCAGACCGGACCGGCGCAGGATAGCCACCATCCGCTCCGGCGACATCTTCGTCTCCGGGTACACCGAGAATCCGAGCCAGCATCCGGTGTCCCGGACCAGGTCCACGGTGACCTCGTTGAGGTGGTCGATGACCACCCGGCCCGGGTCGATCCCGGACTCGGCAACCACGGCGAGGCTGCGCAGGGTACCGCTCGCCTTGTCCCGGTGCGGTGTGTGTACCAGCGCCGGCAGGTCGTGCTCGACGGCGAGCGCGAGCTGAGACGCGAAGGCGCTGTCCTCCTCCGGCGTCATCGAGTCGTACCCCACCTCGCCGACCGCGACGGCACCGTCCTTGGCCAGGTAGCGGGGCAGAATCTCGAGTACCGGACGGCAGCGCGGATCGTTGGCCTCCTTGGGATTCAGCGCGATCGTGCAATGGTGCCGGATGCCGAACTGGCTGGCCCGGAACGGCTCCCAACCGACCAGCGAGTCGAAGTAGTCCACAAAGGAGCCGACATTGGTACGTGGCTGGCCGAGCCAGAACGCCGGCTCGACCAGCGCGACGACGCCGGCCGCCGCCATCCGCTCGTAGTCGTCGGTGGTGCGCGAGGTCATGTGAATGTGCGGGTCGAAGATGCGCATCACTCCTCCTTCGCCAGGGTGGGCTTCGCGGCGGTGGGCGTCGCGGCGGTGGGTTCTGCCGTGGCGGGCTTCGCGGCGGTGAGCCGGTCCAGCAGGGCCAGCGCGTCCGGGGCGACCGTGCGGCCGGCGGCCCGGCGTTCGTGCACCAGGCCGGCGAGCATGGCGGCCAACTCGGCGTCGGCACGGGTCTCCAGGTCGGCGACGTTGTGCAGCTCGACCCCGGTGAAGACGCACTTGATGACGGCCTGACGCCAGGCCGGTGCCGGAAGGCAGGCGGCCGCCGGGCCGACCGCGGCAGCGATCAGCCTGGTGTCGTTGGTACGGATGGCGTCCTGCAGCAGCGGGCGTTGCACCTCGGCCGGCAGGTCCAGAGTGGAGAGTGCCAGCAGCACGGCACGCTTCTCGTTCGCGTCCCCGTCCCGGTACAGCCGGGTCACCAGCACCGCCAGGTCCGGTGCGCCCGCCGGCAGGGTACGCAGCAGCAGCACCCGGGCTGCGTCGTCGGTACGCCACCCGGGCAGGCCGGGCAGCGGGCCCCGGCCGCACCGCCGGCCGACCGCGGGAAACACCTCGACGATGCTGTTGGCTTCGGCGGCGACCCCGGCCTGCGCAGCGGCGAGCCAGGCCGGGTCGGCGACGCTGCCCAGGGCCGCCCGCAGTTCTCCGGTAGTCATCATGGTCATCGTGGTCATCACCGACCTCCCGCGGTCGTACCGGTGGCCGCAGTGGCGGCCGCTTCCTCCGCGGCGCGCAGGAAGGCGAGCGACCGGGCGGCGACGGTCGGTGCCGCGTGCGAGTGGCGCGGCAGTTCCACCGCCACCAGTCCCCGGTAGCCCGCGTCCGCGAGCGCGCGCAGCACCGGCGGGAAGTCGACCTCGCCGGCGCCGAACTCCAGGTGCTCATGCACTCCCTGGCGCATGTCATCGATCTGCACATTGACCAGGTGCTGCGCGCCGGTCGCCACGCACTCCGGCACCGGTACCGGCTCCACGCACCGGCAGTGTCCAATGTCGAGGGTGAGGCCGAAGGCTGGCGGTGCGCCGAGCGCCTCATGCAGCCGGTACCAGTCGGCGATGGTCTGCACCAGCATGCCCGGTTCCGGTTCGAAGCCGATCGGGACACCGGCGCGCTCTGCGATCGCGAGCACCTTGGCACAGCCGGCCGCCAGCCGGTCCCACGCGACCCGCCGGTCCAGCCCGGCCGGCGGTACCCCGGCCCAGCAGGAGACCGCCTCGGCACCCAGGTCCGCGCCGATCCCGATGGCGCGGGCCAGGAAGTCCAGCCGCATCGCCGGGTCCTCGGCGAGCAACGTAGGTGCGTGCTTCTGCCACGGGTCGAGCAGGTAGCGGGCGCCGGTCTCGACCACCACGCCGAGCCCCAGCTGGTCGAGCCGACCGGCCACCGCGGCCACCCGGCCGGGCAGGTCCGGCGCGTACGGGTCCAGGTGCTGGTGGTCCGGGGTCAGCGCCACGCCGGCGTACCCGAGGTCGGCGATCACCGCCAGCGCATCGGTCAGCCGGTGGTTGGCGAAGCCGTTGGTGCCGTACCCGAATCGCAGCGTCATGTCGGCGCCACCCTCCGGGCCAGCCGCTGCCCGACCGGCGCGGCGGCCGAGATCAGCGCCGCCGCGGCCGGGTGGCC
>JAFMQQ010000105.1 GCA_017354595.1 Micromonosporaceae bacterium | reverse complement strand
TCAGCTCCTGGGCGAACGCGACCTGCGCCTGCGCGCGGAACCGGGTCCAGTGCAACGCGAAGCTCAGCTCATCCGCCGCGAAGTCCGGATCCGGCGCGTCCTGGGCCACCGCGGCCATGTCTGCCAGCAGTTCGGCTTGGAGGTGAGCCACCAGCCGGGCTCGGGCACATGCAACTTCGACCCGCTGAGCAGAGTCCAGTGTGGATCTATCCACAGTAGACAACAGCGCGGCCAGCTCGGGACCCGGTGCCATGTGCGCCAGGTCCTCCGTCAGCTCCGCCACGTCATACACATGTTCGAGTCTAGACCTCCGGCTACCTCTTGTCTGTCCCGGTACCGATCACCGGTACGCGGTCTTCTGTACCGCGTCGAGATCGGTGAGCACCTCATCGACCGGCTTGGCTCCGCTGGTGAGCGCGACCATGCCCGCGCAGAACGCCGCGTTCATCGCCGCCGGCATGCTGTCCGAAGCGTCGAAGACGAAACTCGTTGCGCCGGCGAGGATCGCGGCGAAGCGGCGGCTCGTCTCGTCCGGATAACCTGTCGCGCGCGTGTTCGCCGACAGTACGCCGCCCTTGCCGATCCAGATGTTCTGTGCCTGCGCGGTCACCAGGTACCGGATCAGCGACCTGGCCGCCGGAGTGTCGTGCACCAGGCCGAAGGGGACACCGCCACCGGAGAGCGCACCCGCGAACCTCGGGTCAATGGCCGGGAACGGGAAGAAGTGGTAGTCGGTACCGGCCCGGTGCGCGGCGAACTGGCCGGGCCTGGTGATGAAGCTCGCCTGGTGCAGGAACGCGCACCCGGGCGGGTCGGTGAAGAGCGGATCGCCCGCCGCGCAGGCCGTCGTCGCCGCCGGGCTTCGTACCCGAGGAGCAGGCGGAGACCGCGAGGAGCAAGCTTTGCACGGCGGATTACCGCGCTAGTGACCGTGGTCGTCGCCGGCGATCTGTTCGGATTCCGGGTCGTAGGGCAGGAAGCTGGTGCCCAGCTTCGCCGCCCAGCCCACGGTGAGCAGTTCGCCGGACTCCTCGCCCGGTACCACCGGCAGGAACCCGATGTCGATCGGGGTACCGAAGGCCACGGTCAGGAACGGCTCGGGCAGTTCGAGGCTCATGACATGCTCCTCCGGATCCACTCCTCGCCGAGCAGCGGATCGTTGTTCGGCCCCGCATCCGGCCCCGCATCCGGCCCCTCCGGCGCGGGCGCGACGGGCGCGACGGGTGGCAGCGGGTCGGCCGGGAAGACCGTGTGGTACTGCGGGAAGTGCGCCTGGTAGTCCAGCGCCGCCTGGATGATGTCGGGCTCGGCGAAGCGTGGCCCCCAGAACTGCGCCGAGACCGCCAGCCCGGCGACGTACCCGACCGGGAAGCTCACCATCGGCCAGCCCAGCGCGTTGGGCACCTGGTAGTACGCGCGGAACACCGGGAAGCCGGTACCGCCGCTGCGCAGGCCGATCACCTCACCCAGCGACAGCACCAGCATGAAGTCCACACCGAAGTCCTGCAACGCCTTGGTGTAGTTGGCGATCAGCCGGCGGCGGCGCAGCTCCCCCTCGTACCGCACCGCGCCGGTGATGCCGCCGTTGAGCCGGTTCGCCGCGGCGAAGTTGGCCGCGGGCTCGCCCGGCGCCCGGCGCCCGTACTGGTTGGTGAGGGTGGCGACCGCAGCCGCGGACGGGATACCACTGGCGCAGAAGTCGGCGACGGCGTCGGCGTACCGGACCTCGTACCGGTTTGCGTTGACCACCGCAGCGGATGGCGAGATGTTCGAACCGTCCACTGTGGCCAGTACGTCGGAGGAGGCGAAGTACGGGTTGGCGACCGGATCGGTCATGTCCAGCCCGGGGAAGGGGGTGACCGTGGCGCCGATGCTGGTCAACTCGCCGACCAGCCGGTTGAAGACCGCAAGGTGCCCGGCGCCGTATGTCTGCTGTGGACTGACGCTGACCGCCGTCCGGTTGTTGACGTTCATCCAGTCGGTCTGCGGGATGCCGATCGTCACGCCGGAGAGTGGCCGGCGGCCGGGGCGCGGGGCGAGCGGGATGCGCGGGAACGGGTCGGGCGCGGCGAGCGTCTGCGGGTCGTTCAGCGGGTCCGGGCCGAGCATGGTGGCGAGCATCAGCGCCGAGTCGCGAAGGCTGCGGCTGATCGGCCCGAGCACGTCGTATCCGGGGGAGAGCGGCATCAGCCCGGCGATGGAGACGGTACCCAGCGATGGCTTGATGCCCGAAGCACCGTTGGCTGCGGACGGCATCATGATGCTGCCGCCGGTCTCCTCGCCGATCGCGGCCGCCGCCAGCCGGGCGATCGGCGCCACCCCGGAGCCCTGGCTGGAGCCGCCGGGGACGTACGCCACGTTCCAGGCGTTGCCGGCGAAGGTACCGGTGATGGAGCCGGAGAAGGCCGAGCAGATGGTGTGGCCGATCAGCACCACGCCCGCGGCGCGCAGCCGGCCGACCACGGTCGCGTCCTTCAGCGCGATGTTGCCGACGAAGGCGGCGCTGCCGTCCTGGGTGCTGAACCCCTTGATACCGACCGAATCCTTGACCCCGATCGGGATGCCCAGCAGCGGTGAGGCGGAGCCGCCGTCGCGGCGCAGCGCGGACAGCTTCCGGTCGGCGGCGCGTGCCGCCGCCAGCGCCGCCTCCGCGTCGATCCGGACGAAGGCGTTGTACAGCCCGTTGTTTGCGTATGTCTCAAATGGACCGTTGAACGCCGCGATCCGGTCCAGGTACGCCTGTGTCAGCTCCACACTGGACACCTGGCCGGCGCGCAGCAGCGAGGCGAGCTCGACGATTTCGTAGTCCACCAACGGCTTGTGCGGCAGCTGGCCGGGCTGCGGTAGGGACAGGGCGGCCGGATCGGGTCCGCTGGCCGGAACGGCAGCCGCCGCGCCGCCGCCGATCGAGAGCGAGAGCGCGGTGCCCGCAGCGGCGGTACCGGCACCGCCGAGCAGGGCGCGCCGGGAGATGCGGCCGGAGGCTGTTCTATCCACGAACGTCAGTGTAACGAGTGCCAGGTTACGGTCACCCTCATGCGCCGTTTCCGCGCCGTTTCGCGCGGCCTCCTCTCGTGGCATAGTGGGCCGAAACAGCCTCAGCCTGTCGCCGGCTCCACCCACCCCGCCGGCGCAACCAAGCCAGCGACTTCACCAGTGAAAGGGAGTCCGGCATGACCACCACACACCCCGACGAGATCGCCACCCCGGCACCGGGCCCCAGCCTGCCCGAGGGGCGGCTCTACATCGATGGCGCTTGGCAGGATTCCCAGTCCGATGAGCGCCGCGACGTGATCAACCCGGCCACCGCCGTCGTGATGACGACGGTAGCCGAGGCCGGCGAGAAGGACGTCGCCGCGGCCGTCGCGGCCGCCCGGCGCGCCTACGACGAGGGTCCGTGGCCGCGGATGCCACTGCGCGAGCGGGCCCGCATCCTCAACCGGGCCGCCGAACTGATCCGCACCCACGCCGCCGAACTGGCCAAGCTGGAGTCGGTGGACACCGGCAAGCCGGTGCACTTCGCCGAGATGATCGACCTCGGCGCGACCATCGGGCACTTCGAGTACTACGCCGCGCTCGCCTGGTCGCTGGACGGTTCGGTGCGGGAGACCGCGATCCCCTCCTTCTCCTATGTGCGGCGCGAGCCGATCGGCGTGGTCGCCGCGATCACCCCGTTCAACTTCCCGCTGATCCTCTCCACACTGAAGATCGCCCCGGCGCTGGCGGCCGGCAACACCGTGGTGCACAAGCCCGCCGAGGACACCCCACTGACCGCGCTGCGGATGGCCGACCTGCTCGCCGAGGCGGGCGTACCCGCTGGTGTGTTCAATGTGGTCACTGGCGGCGGCCCCACCGGCGAGCTGTTGCTGCGTCACCCCGCGGTGGACAAGGTCGCCTTCACCGGCTCCACCGGTATCGGCCGCAAGGTGGCCACCATCGCCGCCGAGACGCTCAAGCACGTGACCCTTGAGCTGGGCGGAAAATCGGCGAACATCATCTTCGCCGACGCCGACCTGGAGTCCGCGATCGGCGCCAGCGTCAACGCGTTCGTCTTCAACACCGGCCAGTTCTGCATGGCCGGCACCCGGCTGCTGGTGGAGCGACCGGTCTACGACGACGTGGTGGCGGGTGTCGCCGCCGCAGCGGGTGGGGTACCGGTCGGCGACCCGACCTCGCCGCAGACCGTGGTCGGCCCGCTCACCGGCGAACGCCACCTGGCCAAGGTGCAGTCCTATGTGGACGCTGGGACCAGTCGCGACGGTGCCACCGTACTCGCCGGCGGCGGCCGGATCGAGTCGCTGCCCGGGTACTACTTCGCGCCCACCCTGCTCGGCGGGCTGAACCAGGGTTCGCCGCTGGTACAGGAGGAGATTTTCGGGCCGGTGCTGACGGTACAGGCGTTCGATACCGAGGACGAAGCGGTGGCGCTGGCCAACGGCACCCCGTACGGCCTGGCCGCCGGGCTGCATACCACGAAGATCGCCCGGGCGCACCAGGTCGCCGCGCGCCTGCAGGCGGGCATGGTCTGGGTCAACACCTGGGGCATGTTGGACGTCACGCTCCCCGCCGGTGGATACAAGCAGTCCGGGTACGGGCGCGAGCAGGGCTCCGAGGGACTGGCGGAGTACACCCAAACCAAGTCGGTATTCGTCTCGCTGGGCTGAATCGACCCCAGGCCGCTGAATCGACCCCAGGCTGAGCTGATGGTTGCTTCCCACCCTGTCGGGTAGGTCCCGGCGGGTGGGGGGCACACCAGCGAACTCGGGTGCGGTGCACGCTGGCAGTTGGCAGCCTGTCGCGCTGCGCAGCGCGGAGCGGGCGGGTCGGGCCAGCTTCCTGGAGTTCTTCTTCGACCTCACGTTCGTCCTCGCCTTTATCCAGCTATCCACCTTCCTGGTGCATCACCTGAGCTGGCCGGGCCTGATCCGCACGATGGTGCTGCTGCTGCCATTGTGGTGGATCTGGACTTCGGTGTCGTGGACCGCCGACCTGTTCGACCCCGACCAGTGGCCGGTTCAGATTCCGGTGGTCGTCGTGATGGCGGGGACGCTGCTGATGGCGGCGGTGGTGCCGGACGCGTACAGCTTCGGCGGCCCGCTGTTCGCCATCGTCTACATCGGAACTCAGCTCGGCGCCTCGGCCTACTTTGCCTACCGGCTGCGCGGGCACCGGCTGCAGCGCGCCAACCTGCACGTGCTCTTCTGGTTCGGGCTGACCGCTACGCCCTGGGTGGCGGGCGGCTTGCTGCACGGCAACCTCAGCGAGATCCTTTGGCTGGCGGCCGCCGCGGTGGATTACACCGCCGGACTGCTGCGTTGGCCGGTTCCCTGGCTCGGCCGGGTACCTGATCCCCCGCCGAGCCGTGGCGGCGAGCACGTGTCGGAACGGTACCGCCAGTTCTTCATCATCGCGTTGGGCGAGGCGTTGCTGACCAGTGGATTGACGCTGTCCCGTACCGACTTCGACGCGTTCGAGGTCATCGCCTTCATCGACGGATTCCTGACCGTGGCGCTCTTCGCCCGGATCTACATCCACCGGGCAGGCCGGCTGCTCGCGGCTGTGGTGCGCCCGCAGTCGGCCAGCTCACTGCTGGTCGCGCACATCCACCTGCTGTTGATCGCCGGTCTGGTGGTGACCGCGGCCGCGGACGAGCTGGTCATCACGGGCCCGCTGGACCGGCCGGGGATGGCCGTGCTGGTGGCGGTGCTCGGCGGCCCGGCCATGTTCCTTGTCGGCCGCATGCTGTTGAGCTACTGGGTCTTCGGCCGGACCCTCTGGTCCCGTCCGGTGGCGATCGTGCTCTGGGGTGTGCTGCTTGTGGTGCTGCGACTGACCCCGCTGATCGTGGCGGAGCTGGTCGTGACGCTCACGCTGGTCGGGGTCGCGGCCCACGACGCCCAGTTCTTCCGCGCGCCGATACCCACCCGCCGGCTCCGATGATTCGAAGGCTGAGCCGCCGGTCAATGGACTCGGCATAGACCGACGCGGTAGCCGGTCCCGCCAAGAGCTGTTGAAAACTGACCGTTATGCGGAGGCGCTCATTGGTGAGTCGCTCTACGGTCGCACCGGGTTGATTTACCGCGGCGACTACGTCGAGAGCGGGTGGGGGAGGCTGTGCAGGTCGTTTCGATCATCAACTACAAGGGCGGCGTCGGAAAGACGACTCTCACCGCGAACCTCGGCGCGTATCTCGCACAACGCGGCAAGCGCGTCCTGCTGGTGGATCTCGATCCGCAGAGCAGCCTCACGTTCTCCCTCTTTGCGCCGGACTCGGTACACCGACCTCAGCGAACGCTCAACAAGTGGTTCGACACCTTTGTGGACGGTGTACCACAGCAACGGCTAAGCGAGTTTGTCGCCGTGCCTGCTGAAGTCAACGGCGAGGTCGTTACCAGAGGTGGCTTCGTCGGGCTGATCCCCGCCCACATAGAACTGATCAATGTGGACCGCACCCTGCTGGTCAGCGCGGGGATGCAGAACGAACAGGGCGATGCGCACATCTTCCGCGTCCGCCGGTCACTCGCGGACGGTCTGGCGGACCCGGCCCTGGGCTCCTATGACTTCGCGCTCATCGACTGCCCGCCGAACTTCAACATCATTACGCAGACCGGGATCGTGGCGAGCGACCACATTCTCGCGCCGATGAGTCCGGACTACCTCTCGACGCTCGGCACCCAGACGCTCTTCAGCAGCATCGAGAAGTTCGCACGTGAGTTCAACGAGCAGGCCGCCGTCTACGGATCGCCGTACAAAATCGCGGCGAAGCCACTCGGAGTCGTATTCACCAAGGTGGAGTACCGGCTCGGGCATCCCACTTCGGCGCACAAGTACTACATGGAGTACGTGCAGAAGAGCGTGCCTGACGTACCGGTGTTTGCGAACACCCTGCGGGACCACGCCGCCTTCGGCAAGGAGAACCCGCACGGGAAGCCGGCGATCCTGCGGCTCAAACCCACCGACAAGGTGTACGTCGAGCTGATGTCCATGGCGACCGAGTTTCTGAACCGCACCGAAACTCCGACGAGGAAGAAGAGGGCAGTGGCATGAGCGACACATCAGCGCTGTCCCTGGCGCTGCTGCGCCGGGTGGCCGACTTTCTTGACAGTCTCGCCGAGGACCATATCGCGGACCTCGCCGAGGGACGGGCCAGGCTGACCTATGTGCCATGGGGCGACACCGAGCCCGTACCGCCGCGTGCGCCGCAACCGGTGAAGCCTCGTGCCGGTGCCGCAAAGCCCGATCCGACCGCGATCGCTGCCCGGCTGGGGCAGGCTGGCAGCCGGGACGAGGGCCGGCAATTGCTCCAACCGCTGGGTGTTGCGGCGCTGCGGGCGGTGGCGAAGGCGGTCGGCATGACCGGTGTATCCAAGACACCCAAGGCTGAGCTCATCGATGACCTGGTCGCGTTGACGGTCGGGAGCCGGCTCGGGTACGCGGCGATGCGGGAGGGTTGAGGTCTGAGTCAGGCCGCGGCGCGCATCCGGGCGAGCGTCTGGCTGAGGGCCTGGCGGGACCAGACCTTGAACTGGGCCACGCTGTACTGGAACGGGTGGTCACCGTCCTGTTTGACGCGGACATCGAACCTGATGACCAGGTTGCGGTCCTGGACTATCAGGACGTACTCCCGGACGTATTCGGGAAGGAACTTGTCGGCTGGCGCGTCCAGCAGGGTCGCGTATGCGTGTGAACCGAAGCCGGGCGGGGTCTCGGCGGTCTCCAGCCGGCCCTTCCCCTCATCGGCGCGTCGCTGGGTGAAGTCCGGCCCTGCGTAGGCCTGCTTCGTCCACACATCGGTGATCACGTTTATCAACGACCCGAACACTTCGGGGGGAGGGTCCTCGCCGACCGGTGCACCCATGTACAGCTCGCAGGTGGTCCGGGCGCCCTTGGGACCGGCGTCATTCAGGTACGACAGGTTGACCGAGTGGACTTGCCCGTAGACGGTGCCGAGTAGTGGATCGAGAGCCACCGCGGTGCACGGGTCCGGCACCACCGGATACGGCTGGCCCGCGATCGGGACCCCGCTGGGCGGGGCCGTCGGGAGGACGGGCGACCTGGATGGGCTGGCCGGCGGCGCCGCGGCCGGTGAAGCACCAGGGTGCCAGGCGACCTGACCGGGCTGACGCGCAGTGCATCCGGCGAGAGTCGCGATTGTCAGCAACACCGGCACGGCAACTTGCGACATGGCTCGGTGGCACTTGTGGGTTGCGGCAGTGCCGTGGTTCGTGCCGAGAATGGACATAGTCTTGATTCCCCCGTGAGCTCGTTATCGATCCGCCGGCCAGTATCCCCAGCCGGCGTCACCGGTGTCGACCCGTGTCACTGGCGGGCTGACCGTCCGGCCAAACCGTTCCTGGCTGCGGCCATGGGTTCATCCGCTTGCCGCCACCAGCTTGCGTAGGGCGTCGAGGGTCACAGTCGTGCCGTCCGGCTTCTCCACCCGCCAGAACGTCCAGCCCGGCCACGAGGGTCGGT
>JAFMQQ010000543.1 GCA_017354595.1 Micromonosporaceae bacterium | reverse complement strand
GGGCTCTCCGGCTGCCGGCTGGACAACGGCAGCGCCGCGTACGTCGGCGACACCCGATACACCGAGTCGCGCATCGACGGGATCGTCGCCGCCTACAAGAAGGACGGCGCCAGGCTCACCGACGAGCGCGGAACCCGGCAGAGCATCGTGACCGAGCTGATGTTCCTCACCCTCGCCCGGCGCTACGCCCAGGAGCGGCACCTGCAGATCCCGGCCAGCGACTACGCCCCGCTCGCCGACCAGACCGGGCTGCCCGCCAGCGACCCGTACCTGCGCATCCACGTCGATGCGCAGACCTACAGCCAGGGGCTGATCCGCCAGGCCTCACCCGGCCCCGCCGTGACCGAGGCGCAGTACCGGGAGATCTACCAGCGGCTGGTGGCCCAGGGGGTCCAGCAGGACTACCCGAGCATCAAGGCCTTCCTGCAGCAGAACCCGGTCGGCCCGGCGCTGGCGGTGCGGGACCAGCTCGCCGCCGCGGGCAAGCGCTACGGGCTGGATGTCAACCCGAAGTACGGCGCGCTGGAGTACCCGCTGGCCCAGGTGAGCACCTCGGCCGGGGAGATCTTCACGCTGGTCTCGATACCGCTGGGCCAGGCCGGTACGCCCGCGGTGGTGGACCTCCCGACACCGATGGCGGGCGCCCAGTAGCGATGCCCGCGCGGATCGCCCTGCTGGTCACCTCGCCCCGGCTGCCGGCCGGGCTGCTCGCGGCAGCGGCCTGGGATCTGGTCCGCGCCCGCCCGGTCTTCACGGCTGCGGAGTCCGGCCAGGCCGGCGCCTTGCGCGCGGCGGGCGTACCGGTGACCGTGACCGGCGATCCCGTCCACACGCTACTGTCCACAGGCGACAGTGTGTGGCTTGCCGGCCCGGACGGCGACCCGGAGCTCGCCGCCCAGCTGCGTCAAGCCGGCGCCCGGGTCGAGGTGGTGCAGGGTTCCTGGGATCCGCCCGGCGCCCGGCTGCTGGATGTCGTATCGGTCATGGACCGGCTCGCCTCACCCGGCGGTGACCCGTGGAAGCTCGCCCAGACCCACGAGAGCCTGGCCCGGTTCCTGCTCGAGGAGGCGTACGAGGCCCTGGACGCGATCGCCTCCGGTGACCGGGACGCGTTGCGAGAGGAGCTGGGCGACGTGCTGCTGCAGGTGGTACTGCACGCCCGCCTGGCCAGCAACCAGCCGGGTGGCTGGAGCATCGACGAGGTCGCCGGCGACCTGGCGGAGAAGATGATCCGGCGCAACCCGCACGTCTTCGCCGGTGCGCCCACCCGGGACATCGAGGAGATCACCCAGGAGTGGGAGCGGATCAAGCGGGAGGAGAAGGCGCGCGGCTCGGCGCTGGACGGGATCGTGTACACCCAGCCGGCACTCGCGCTCGCCACCAAAATCATCTCCCGGGCGCGCCGGTCGGGTGCAGAACTGGACCTGCCGGCCGGCGACGGGCTGGGTGAGCGGCTGCTGCGCACCGCGGCCGAGGCGCAGCAACGGGATGAGGACGCGGAGGGGGCACTGCGCGCGGCAGCGCTGCGGCTGGCTGACGCGATCCGGGCGCGGGAAGGTGCGCGAAAGCTGAGCGACACCCGCTGATGTCGTACCCCCCGCCTGGTGTGCCGGCATGCCGACTGGGGAGCACGAGACGCCAATCGCTTTGGCGAAGCTGGATCCGGGCCTGCTCGCCCGGGTGCTGGCACGTGTGTTTGGCGTGAAGGTACCGGACCATCTCAGTGCCGGGCCACACTCGACGGACGTACGGGTGGTGGTTCCGCGCACCTATCATGCTGATTGCGTCATCGTTCTCCGTGACCCGGCCGGAGCGCCGGTCATGGCGATCCTGTTTGAGGTCCAGCGCTCGCTGAAGAGGGGTAAGCGGTGGAGGTTGAAGCTCTACACCGCACAGCTGGAGGCGGAGCTGCAGGTCAATGTCGTGCTGCTCGTCTACTGTCCGGACGCGGCGTTGGCCGCGTCCTACCGAACGATGTTCGAGGCGGACGGGATGAGCCTGAAACTGGAACCTTACATCTTCACGCCGGGCGATGTACCGCTGCCGGCCGATATCGAGCTGGCACAGTCCGACCCGGCGATGGCGGTGCTCGCGGCGCTCTGCCACGGGAACGATCCCGAGGCGGACACCATGTTCCCGGCGTTGGCGGAGGCGATCCGGTTGGCCGGACCAGAACGGGCAACCTTGTACTATGACGTCGTACTGGCCGGCTTGCCCGAGTCAGTAAGGGTTCGTTGGAGGGATTTCATGGCGATCACCGCGGACTACCCGTTTCTCAGCGAGGAGCTGCGGACCCTCGTCGCCACGAGCGTGGCAGAAGGCCGAGCCCGAGGCGAAGCCGAAGGCCGAGCACAGGGCATGGCACAGGGCATGGCACAGGGCATGGCACAGGGCGAGGCACAGGCGGTGCTGACCGTGCTCGGCGCCCGGGGCATCCCTGTACCCGACGCGGTCCGCGAGCGGGTCGTGGCCTGCACCGACCTGGCCCAGCTCGGGACCTGGTTGCGCCGTGCAGCCACCGCGACCAGCGCGACCGAGGTCGTCAGCGACCAGTAGCGGCGCGGCGGTGGGTAGTCCGGCGCTGTAGGTTGGCGTGCATGCAGTTCGTGCCGGTCGCCGAGCGCATCATCGATGCCGTACTCGAGTCCCAGCCTCAGCTCGCCGCCGAGGCCGGCGACCACCGGTTCGACGACCGGCTGGCCGACCTGTCCACCGACGGTGTTGCCCGCCAGGTCGCCATGCTCCGCGATGCGAGCGCCGCACTGTCTCAAGTGGACGATGAGGAACTGGAGCCGGGCGAGCGGGTCGACCACGCCGTGCTGCTGTCCTTTGTGGAGCGTCTGCTCTTCGAATACACCGAGGTACGCGAGCACGAGTGGGACCCGCTGGCTCACAACCCGGGCAGCCTGCTGTACGCCCTGATCGCGCGGGCGTACGCGCCGGCGCAGCAGCGGCTGGCGAGCCTCTCCGGCCGGCTGGCGGCGGTACCCGACGCGCTCGCCAGCGCCCGGGCGACCCTGCGGGACTGCCCGCGCATCCACCTGGAGACGGCGGTCGGGCAGTTCACCGGTACCGCCGCCCTCATCCGCGACGAGCTTCCCGCGCTGCTCGAGCAGGCACCCGGCGCGGCGGCGCTGGTCGAGGCGCCGGCCGGCCGGGCGGTCGCCGCGCTGGAGGAGTTCGTCGGCTGGCTGCGCGGACG
>JAFMQQ010000542.1:1895-3203 GCA_017354595.1 Micromonosporaceae bacterium | reverse complement strand
CCGGCCCGGAGCCCGCGATGACCAACCGGATCCCGGCCGCCTCGGCGATCGCGATCATCAGGTCGAAGTTCTTGTACGGTATCCACCGACCGACGCCCAACAGGTACCCGCGGTCCTGCTTGCGTACCGCAGCCGGCGGGTCGGCGAAGAACGACACATCCACCGGCGGGTGGATGACCCGGGCATCGCGCCGCCAGTGGCGGCGGATGCGTGCCTGCACCTCCCGCGAGTTGGCCGCGTAGCTGTGAACGTGCCGGCTCAACCGCAGATCCACCGCCTGCATCGCCTTGCGGGGCAAGGCGAACAGCCTCCCGGAGCCGCGTCCGTCCACCCCGGGACTCCACAGGTACCTCGCCGGCGCATGGATGTAGCTGAGATACCGCGTCTGCTCCGACGAGCCCATCTTCACCGTGTGCGCCATGGCGTGGCTGGAGGAGATGACCACCTCGAACCGCTCCCGGGTCAAGGTGCGCCAGGTCAACGGCATGGCGGGCAGGGCCAGCGGCTTCGCGCGCCGCAGCGGGGTGCGCGCCAGCCACGACTCCTGGAACCCGACCCCGCGGGTCGCGTCCGGCTCGCGCCACAGGACGTACGGCTTCGCGTGCGGCAGCAGCTCGTGCATGGCGACGAAGACGTTCTCCGAGCCGCCGGTGGCGGCGAACCACTCGTGTACCAGCGCCACCCGCCGGCCCGCCAGCGGCTCCCACCCGGATGCCTGCGTCTCGCCTCGCGGTCGCGTCACGCCGCCTCCCCCCGTACACCTGGGCGCGGTAGTACTCAATCGGCTCACGTCGCTGCTGTCAACTCGCATCGACATCCGGGTGGTGACGCCGTCCTACGCTGGCGGCCGTGCGGACCCTTTCCGGGATCGGTGCCACTGCGGTGCTGGCCACGGCGGCACTCGCGGGGTGTGGGCTGCTGGGGCAGCAGTGCGATGCAACGCCACTCTCCGACATCGCGGCACCCGACGGGCAGCGGCATGCGGTGATCTTCGAGTACGACTGCGGTGCCACCACCGGCTCCGCCACCCACGTCTCGTTGTTGGATCGGGGCAGGCGGCTGCCGGCCGGCCCGGGCAACACCTTCGTCGCCGACGACAACCACGGCGCGGTACCCGCTGGGCTGGGTGGCGGCCCCCAGGTCGCGGCCACGTGGCTCTCCAGCGACCGGCTGCGCCTCGCGTACCCCTGCGGTGCCCGGTCTTCCACAGCGAGTCCAGAGTGGACGGTCTCGCGGTGGAGTACGCCTTCCTGACCGGCTAACGCGACCGGTACCAGGCGGCACATCAGAGATCCGGGGGCGGGGCGG
>JAFMQQ010000542.1:0-1885 GCA_017354595.1 Micromonosporaceae bacterium | reverse complement strand
CCCCCGGAGGGTAGGTGCGGCGGCTAGAGCGGCCGCACCCTGACGTTGCGGAACTCGATCAGATCGTTGTCGCTGTGGTTCTGCAATCCGATGAACCCGCTGAGGAACTGTCGCAGGTCCGTCGGCGGGTCACCGGCCCGGGACGACACCTTGCCCGGCGTGTTGTCGAACTCGTTGATCACCACGCCGTTGCGGATGATGGTGTAGTGCTGGCCGACGACGCGGATCTCGTAGTCGTTCCACACGCCCTTGCCGGTCACGTGCGCCTGGTCCAGGTTGAGCGGCGCGAAGTTGTACACCGAGCCCGTCTTCTGTGGCTCGCCCGTATCGCCGTCATAGATCTGCAGCTCCTGTCCACAGTAGATCGCCACCCAGGACGGGTCGGTCCGGGCCGCACCCACCGTGCTACACGAGCCAGGCGGTCGCTGGTCGAGTGGCGTACGGGGGTCCGGGAACCGTACCAGGACCCCACTGTTGGCCCGGTTGGTACCCGGTGCCACATCCTGGAACTGCACCCTGACCGAGAAGTCGCCGTACTGCTGCCCGGCGTACCAGAGCATGCCCAGCCCGCCGGAGCTGCGGATCGAGCCGTCCGGCAGCAACGAGAACGCTCCGGTCGTTGCCTGGCGCCAGTTGGCGAGCGACGCAGCCGTACCGTCGAAGATGGACGTGTACCCCGGTACCTTGCCGACCTCCGACTCGCCCGCGGCGGTCATCAACTGGTCGGACTCGTCGGCGGTGATGACGCCGTCGGCGCGCAGCTGGTTGACCACAGTGGTCGTGGCGCTGACGAAGTCGCCGTGGGTCGCCCAGCTACCCTCGTCGTCGATCAGGTCGTTGATCGTGCAGCCACCGGCGTCGGCGTGGTTGACCACACCGCTGTTGGTGTCCAGCATCCAGACCGTCGGCCGGGCGTCCGGCGCGGCGCATCCGGCGGTTGCGTCGATCGTTGCCGTGTTGACTTCGCCGTCGGCGTACGTCACCTTCAGCGTGGCGTGGTAGGTGCCGTACTGGGCATAGGTGTGCGTCGGGTTGGCCTCGTTCGACGGCGCGCTGCCGTCGCCGAAGTCCCACTGCCAGGCCACGCCGCCGGCCTTGGCGCTGGAGAAGGCGAGCGTCTTCGGCGCGGTCTGGGTGACCACCCGGGCGGCGCCCGCGCTGGCGTTGGGTGTCGCCGGTCCGCCGTGGTAGGTGATGCGGATCAGCTTCTGGTTCTTGTCCAGGGTGAAGAAACCGCCTCCGTAGTCCTGCATGTACAGCGCACCGTCCGGTCCGAACTTGGCGTCCATCCAGGACTGCAGCTGGGTGTTGCCGGTACCGGGCTGGATGATGCTACGCAGGTCCTCGGCGAAGGCCGGCGGTGCCTGGTTGCCGACGCTCGGGTCCACGGTTACCGCAACCCGGTTCTGGCCGTTGGACTCGTCGCCGATCAGCCACTTGTTGTCCCAGTACGCCGGCCAGGCGACACCGCTGCTGGTGTCCACTTGGGACCGGTGGTAGGTGGGACCGTTCATGATGGCCTGGCTGCCACCCTTGAGGTACGGCTCGGTGAAGGTCTCCTGGCCCTGGACGTAGGTGGGGATGCCACTGCCGTCGGTACGGGTCGGGTAGATCGGGCCACCGCCCTGCGGCGAGTACCAGATCATGTTGTTCCGGGCCGGTGGGATGTCGACCAGGCCGGTGTTGCGTGGCGACTCGTTCTTCAGGTGGTCGCAGTCGTACCAGCCGGTCAGGATGGTGGCGTCCACATTGGACCTGTCGCGATAGGGCTGCTTGTTGCCCATGCAGTACGGCCAGCCCTGGTTGCCCGCGGAGGTGATGATGGTCGCGGTCTCATACTTGGCCGGGCCGAGATCCGGGCTGGGGTTGTTGGCGTCGGGGCCGA
>JAFMQQ010000104.1 GCA_017354595.1 Micromonosporaceae bacterium | reverse complement strand
CCGGATCGGCAGCAGGCTTGGCGCGGGTCTCGGAATGAGCGCCCGTCGGGATACGACCCGCGGGTCAGGTCCAGGCGGGTGCCTGACCGGTCCAGCTGATGACGAGGAGGATGTCGTTGAGTTGGCCCGACTTGAATAGCGGATCGACGTCCGAGCCGAGGCTCAGCTGCCAGTCGCCGGTCGGCGTGCGTCCCACCGTGCCCAGCCAGGCGGTGGCGTTGCCACGCCGGGTGCTCGCGATGCCCCCGGTCGCCGTGGCGTCGCCGCCGGTACCGCTCTTGGTCAGGGTCACCACCGTGTCGGGCACCGGTTCGTCGCTGACCAGTCGTACAGCCACGGCGGCCGTGGAAAGGTGCTCGATGCCGAGCGGGAAGTCGACGTCCCGCAGCGGGATGGTGACCGAGCGGTGCGCCGGGTCGGCAGGGTTGTTGAGGTCGTACCACTGGTCGGGGAAGTCCCGGGAGAGGCTGAAGACGCAGTCGGCGCTCCGGTCCCGGTCGGCGTTGAGCCGGCTGACCAGCTGGTCGCGGTAGTTCGCGTCGTAGAGCGCGGTGTATTCGATGGTGACAAGGACGTCCACAATGGACGAGTAGTCGAACGGGTTGGCGGCGGGTGGCAGCTGGAGCTCCCAGGTCGTGTCCACGCCGCTGGACTCGAACGGCAGTAACAGGTCGGACTGGACGTCCAGCTCGAAGACGCCGGTCGCGTTGACCGGTGACGTGAGCGCGACCACGGTCGGGTCGTGGCGTACCACGATGTCGGTGAAGGTACCGTCCCGCCCGGTGGTCACCCGGGACACGCCGTTGGAGTAGAGCGTGGCGCGGATGCCGCGATCGACGGGTACCAGGGCGACGAGGCTGGTCCGCACCTGCCGCACCATCCGTAGGTAGTGCCCCGGGAAGTCGTTGTCGAACAAGGACATCGGGGTGGCGAAGGCGAGGTTGCCGGTACGCCGGAAGTCGAGGAACTCCACCGGCATCAGCCGGGCGAGGGAGAAGGTCTGGGCGAGGTTGAGCCGGCGCCGTTCCGAACTGAGCGCGTACTCGTCCAGCCGGGTCAGATCCTGGGCGAGCTGTTCGGCTCCGGTCAGGCCGCGCCGGTTGGTGCTGGACCCGTTGGCGGTCAGCTCAGCGGGGGACTGCCAGTAGTCGTTGCGGATGAGGTTCTGCGGTGGCTGCGCGCGTTCGAAGGCGAGTTGCGCCTGCGCCAGTCGCGAGATCGCGGTGGCCTGTTGCAGGAAGTACCGGTACACCCCGCCGAGTGTGTTGCTCATCCAGAGGTACAGGTCGGCGTTGGTGAACTGTCCATTGAGGAACTTCAGGGTGGCGACCGCCTGGTCGTACTGCAGGGAGGCGATCGCCTGCTCCTGTACCGCGATGGTCACCTGGTCCTGCGCGGTGGCCACCTGGGCCGCGGCGACCAGTGACTCCTGCTGCGCTGAGATCTGCTGTACCCGCCAGTCCTGGCGCCGCTGCTCGATGCCCGCCTGCAGCTGGTTGGCCTGCATCTGCGCCTCGAGATTGTTCTGCTGTTCCTCGGACCGGGCCTTCAGTACGGCCGCGCCCGCGATGCCGATGTCCAGGGCGCCCGCGGCGCCGAAGCTGGTGATCTCGCCCCAGATGCTGGAGGCGTTCGCCGCGGCCTGCATGACGCTGACCGCCATGTCCTGCTCGACGATGTCGTTGCGGGCGTCGCGCATCTGGCCGTACTCGTTGAGCAGGTCGGTCTCGTACTTGTTCGGTGGCGCGGCGATCAGGTCGGCGTAGGTCGCGGCGGCGACATCGGCCTTGGTCTGCTGCGCCTGGGCCGCGGTGACCGCGTCGTTGGCCTCCTTGACGCGGCTGCCGGCCAGCGACACCTGAGCGGCGTTGAGGTCGATCCCCTTCAGCGCGTCGAACAGCCGCAGGTTGTGGTCGTCGTACTTCTCCAGGGCGGCTAGGTACCCGGCCTCCATCTGTGCGGCGGACGCGACCAGTTGCTTGGCCCGGTCCATGAGTACCCGGAACCGGAACGGGGTGGGCTGGCTGATCGTCACGCCCGTGCCGAGCCCCTGACTGCGCGGCATGCCGGCGATGTTGCGACCCTGGCGCAGCTTGCTCAGCTGCACCTCGGCCCGGGTGCGCAGGGTGTCCACCTCGGGTACCGGCAGCGCCGGCTCGCCCTGGTTGCTCGGCTGCTGCGCAACCAGCGCCGGCGAACCGAGCAGCCGCAGCGCGGTGAGGTAGAGAAGCCTGGCGTTGGCCACCGACTCGTCGGTCTCCCGGGTGTACTCGGAGTCGGCGTAGTCCAGGTGGCACCGGACGATGGACAGTAGCGTGTTGCGGGTGTACGGGAAGGGCCGGTTCGCGATGAGCGCGAACGGGTCCAGCCCGGCCGTCCAGTTGGGCGGGAAGGTGAGGTTGGGCTGCAGTGCCCTCTCGGCCACGATGACGCTGTAGATGGACTGGGTGTTGGGCTGGGCGAGGTCGTACGGGTACACCAGCCAGTACCAGTCCAGTGCTGCCCGGAAGTCGCCGGCGGCCTGCAGCCGCTGGGCGAGCAGTGTCGGTACCGCCCAGAACATCTCCCGGTTCTTGGCCACGTCCGTGGTGCTGGAGGACGCCCTCTGCAGTGCAGCGAGGTGGCTCGGGGCGCGGTGTGGGTCGATGTAGGTGAAGCTCTGGCTGAACGAGCCCAGGTAGCTGGCGGCTAGGCCGTTGGCCGTGGCGGCGCTGAAGTCGCCGGTACCGCGGACCGCGTCGAGCAGCGTGGCCAGCGGCGCGGGTTGGCCGGTTGTCGGGTTGGCGACCGGGGTCAGCAGCGTCGGGTCGAGCTGCCGCTCCGGGAACAGGAACGCGGTGGTGGCCGCCTGCCAGCTGCCGAACTCACCCATCCAGGCCCAGGCGGCGGTGAAGACGGCGAGGTCGGTCGGGTGCCACGCGGCGGCGGGATGGTTGCCCGGCAGCTCGCCCGAGCGCAGGGCGGAGAGCAGTGACTGCACGCTCTCGATCGCCTGCCCGATCCGGTTGGTCCGCAACGTACCGCCGGCCAGCATGTCCACAAGGAACAGTGCGGACATCTCCTCGCCGGCGTCGCCGGTGATGCCCGGTGCGAGGTCGGCCAGCAGCGCGTCGCGCAGCACCGGCAGGGCCGCCTGCTCCGCGTCGGCCACCGCCTGCGCCACCGCGTCGATGACCTCCTGGCGGGTGACGATCCGGCTGCGCAGCACCGATCGCCAGTCGGTGCGCGCCTGCGGGTCCACCCGGAGCGGGGAGACCTGCGGCCCGCTGTCGTCGGCGAGCACGAAGAAGTCGGGCGACAGCACCAGGCCGCTCTCCTGCGCGCGCCAGGCCGGGTACAGCGTCTGCTTGTGCGCACCGGTGAGCACGGCGACCGCGTCGCTCCACTCCGCCGCGGTCAGTGACCCGACCGCCGCCAGTGCGGCGAGCTTGCGCAGGTAGGTGAAGCCGGTACGAGTCAGGCCCGCAGTGGCGAGCGCCGGTGCGATGTCGGTGCCCTGGTCGTCCTGGCTCTCCAGGGCGGCGAGGTCTACCCCGGGCAGCGCTTGCGCCTGCATGTTCGCCAGGGCCTGGGCTGGGTTGGCGGTGGCGGTGCGGATGCCGTCGAGCATGGTCGAGTAGTCGGCCAGCTGCTGCGCCCGCTGGGTCAGCAGGGTACGCACGGGGTCGCTGTTGGGCGTACCCGCCACGTCGGCGGTACCGATCACGTCCGGGTCGACCACCGCTGCGAACGCGCGCGGTGGGTTGGGGTGCTGGTCCTGATCGGCCCACGTCTGCACCAGCGCGGCCTGCCGCCAGGTCAGCAGCAGCGGGGTGGGCGGTATGCGCAGCACGTCGGCGGCGGTGGTGTCGGGCAGGCCGAACAGCGTCTCCAGCGCCGCTTCGGACAGCGCCGTCCCGTCCAGGATCAGCCGATCCAGTTCGTCGGGCGAGGTCGGGGAGAGCCGGATGCCGAGCCGGGCGGCCAGTGCCTGGCGCACGTCCGGTGCCGCGCCGCGGGCCAGACGCAGCTCCGCGTACGAGGTGCCGGCCGCCGCCAGCAGCGCGGCGTACGCGGTAGCGCGGTAGTCCGCCTCACCGGCGGTACCCGGACCGGAGCCGGCGTGGGTTGCGGCTATGCGCGCCCGCAACAGTTCCACTGGGACCCGAAGCTGGTTGATCTCCTGCCCGCCCCGGTCGGCCACGGCGGACAGCGGCTGGCTGAGCCGGTCCAGGGGCTGGCCCAGGACGGCGAGCAGGGTGGGGGAGTCCAGCGTGCCGCCGGGCACGGTGATCTGATCGTGGGCGAAGGCCATCAGGCCGGCCAGGTACTCCCGTTCGCTGAGCCGTTCGTCCAGAGTGGACGGTACGAAGGAGCTGATCACCTCGACCGTGACCGGAGTCGGTGCTGGGGTCGTGTTGCCCGCGTTGTCGGTCGCCCAGACAAAGATGGTGTGTGCGCCGAAGCCGCTGATCGGCACGTTCGCCTGCCAGGAGCCGAAGTTGGTGCCGGAAACCGCTTGAGCCGCGGTGCGGGTACCGGTCGGGGAGAGCGCCCAGGCCACGCCGGCGGCGCCGCCGATCATCCCGCTCTGGCTGTCCGAGGCCGTTCCGTTCACCGGCACCACGACGGTACCGGTGCCGTCCGCGATGGCCTGCGACTCGGGTAGCGGTGCCGCGATGACCAGATGTGGCGGCGCGACATCCTGCCCGGTCACGGTTACCGTTTTGGTGGAGTTGATCCCGTCGTTGTCGGCCACGTTCACCGAGATGGTCCGAGCGCCCAGCGGCATCGGTCCCAGGTGGACGCTGGTCTGGAAACTCCCATTGTTGGTCGTACCGGTGATGCTGTTGCCATCGGCGGTGACCGTCACGTGGCTCGTCGGTCCACTAGGGACACTCAGCTGTACCGTGATGTTCGCACCGCTCTCACCCAGTGCGACCGCGGCGCCGGCGGCCGGCGCCTGGATCGTAAACGCCGGCGGTACCGCCGCGACTACGTGCACGGTGACGGACTGGGCGCTGATCGTCTGGCCGTCTGTGGTGGTGCAGAACGCGCTCACCGTGTGGTCGCCTGGGTTGGCGAAGGTCACCGCGTACGTTCCGCCGCCGCCGGTATGGTCGCGGATCGACGCGTTGTCGTAGTCGACCTCGGTGAAGTTGTACGTGACGTTGTCAAATGGAGTCCAACCGGAGCTGGTGAGGACGTAGTGGGCGCCCGGGAAGGCGTTGACGGTGAGCGTGGTCTGCACTCCGGCACGTACCTGCCCGGAGGGCGGTGTGATGCTCACCGACGGTGGGATCGGCGGCGGTTGCGGTCCCGGATCGGTGGGGAAACGCGGCACGATCACGGCGGGCGCGACAGTCTCTGAGGTCGTCATGCCTGGGAGGCGTTCCATCCCGTGCCATCCCGCGGCGACCTCGCGCAGCACCGCGCCCGGCGGCGCGATGGAACGGGGTGGAACGCCGTACCGGTGTCAGCCGTACCGACCAGACCGGAGGCATACCAGATGAGCGCCGGTACCGACTCCACCACCGAGGCCTCGGCCATTTCGCTGCCCAAGGGGGGCGGCGCGATCAGCGGGCTCGGCGAGAGCTTCAGCGCCGACCTGTTCACCGGCACCGGCAACTTCTCCGTCCCCCTCGCAGTACCCACGGGGCGGCTGGGCGTGACGCCATCGCTGAGTCTCGGGTACAGCACGGGCAACGGCAACGGGCCGTTCGGTACCGGTTGGCAACTCAGCCTGCCCGGGGTGACCCGCAAGACCTCCCGCGGCATACCGCGCTATCTGGACGAGCCCGGGCCGGCCGGGCTGCCGGCCGACGTGTTCCTGGTCTCCGGCGCCGAGGACCTGGTACCCGTCGCCGGTCAGCTCCCGGGCCGGGTGCGCTACCGGCCACGTACCGAGGGGCTGTTCGCCAGGGTCGAGCACGTACGGGACGGCTCCGGTGACTACTGGGAGGTTCGCGGCCGGGATGGGATGCTCACCAGGTACGGCACACCGGTACCGGCCGGAGCGGACCCGAGCTGGCGGGACCCGACCGCGATCGCCGACCCCGCCGACCCCGGCCGGATATTCGGTTGGCGGATCGCCGAGAGCCGGGACACCCACGGCAACCTGATCCGGTACGAGTACTTGCGCGACGCCGGTACGGAATCCGGGCACCTGTGGGACCAACCGCTGCTCTCGCGTATCTCCTATGTGGACTACGGCGATCCGGCCGCCCCCTCCTTCCTGGTGACCGTGGACTTCTCCTACGAGAGAAGACCCGACCCGTTCTCCGACTACCGGGCCGGCTTCGAGCAGCGCACGACGCTGCGGTGCACCACCATCCGGATCAGCACGCACGCCGCCGACGGCGTGGATCGGATCTCCCGCGAGTACCGCCTCTCCTACGACCAAGCCCCGTTCTCCGGCGCCTCGCTACTGTCCAGAGTGGATGTCGTCGGTATCGACGAAGCCGCCGGCGCCACCGAGGCGCTGCCGCCGCTGACCTTCGGGTATACCGCCTTTGACGCCACCGGGCGGCGGTTCGAGCCGGTGACCGGGCCGGGGCTACCGGCCGGCGTACTCTCCGATCCCGGTCTCGCCCTGGTCGACCTGCGCGGCGCCGGACTGCCGGACGTCGTCCAGCTCGGGGCGGCGCCCCGGTTCTGGCGTAACACCGGCGGCGGCCGGTTCGCCGGAGCCAGCCGGCTGACCTCCGCGCCGCCCTTCGCACTCGACGACCCCGGTGTGCAGCTGCTGGACGCTGACGGCGACGGCCGCCTCGACCTGATCGTCTCGGCGGCAAGGCGGGGCACCCGGTCCACCGGCACGGCGAGCGGATACTTCCCGACGACCTTCGGCGGCGGGTGGAGCAGCCACTCGTTCCAGTCCTACCGGCAGGCACCGTCGGTCAGCCTCGCTGACCCCGCCGTCAAACTCATCGACCTCGACGGCGACGGGCTGACCGACGTGCTGCGCTCCGGTACCCGGTTGGAGTGCTGGTTCAACGATCCCGACCCGCGGCAGGCCTGGAGCCGCACCGCCGTCATCGACGGCACCGGGCCGCAGGTGGACCTGACCGACCCGGCGGTACGGCTGGCCGACATGAGCGGCGACGGACTGCAGGACATCGTGCTGATCCGCAGCGGGAACATCGCCTACTGGCCGAACCTCGGGCACGGCCGGTGGGGCCAGCGGGTCACCATGCGCAACTCACCCCGGCTGCCCGACGGGTACGACCCGCACAAGCTACTGCTCGGCGACGTCGACGGGGACGGGATCGCCGACCTGGTCTACGTCGACCAGCGGCGGGTGCTGTTGTGGGGCAACCAGTCCGGCAACGGCTGGACACCGCAGCCGGTCGTCGTCGCCGGTACCCCGGAGGTCGCCGGCACCGACGCGGTGCAGCTCTCCGACCTGCACGGCACCGGCATGGCCGGGCTGCTGTTCAGCCGCGGCAGCGACCGGTCCGGCCGGCCGTACCTGCGGTTCCTCGACTTCACTGGTGGCGTCAAGCCGCACCTGCTCGCTGCCATCGACAACCACCTGGGCGCTTTGACCACTGTGGACTACCGGTCGTCCACAGTCGACTACCTACGCGACGCGGCCGACCCGGCGACCCGCTGGCGTACTCCGCTACCTTTTCCGGTGCACGTGGTCGCCAAGGTGACGTCCACCGATCGCATCTCCGGTGGTCGGCTGACCGTCGAGTACCGCTACCACCACGGCTACTGGGACGGCGCGGAGCGGGAGTTCCGGGGCTTCGCGATGGTGGAGCACTTCGACACCGAGGTGTTCGCCGGTACCCCGGACGAGCATTACTCGCCGCCCACCCTGGCCCGCAGCTGGTTCCATCCCGGGCCGGTAGCCGCTGCCCAGGCCGGTGACTGGACCGAGCTGGACCTCAGCGACGAATACTCGACAGTGGACACTCCGCTGCTGTCCCGACCGGCGGACCAGGCCGGGGCACTCGCCGCCCTGCCCCGGGACGCACGCCGGCTGGCTCTGCGCGCCATGCGCGGCCAGTTGCTGCGCAGCGAGCTGTACGCGCTGGACGGTACCGGCCGAGCGGCGCGCCCGTACACCGTTACCGAGGCCGTGATCGGGGTCCGCGAGGAGGGCACCGGGATCTACTTCCCGTTCACCATCGCGCAGCGCACGACACAGTGGGAGCGCGGTACCGAGCCGATGACGCGGTTCTCGTTCCTGGCCGGCTACGACGCGTACGGCTTCTCGACGGCGCACGTGGACGTGGCGGTGCCGCGCGGGCGGGATCCACTCTCGACCGGGGCACCGTTGCTCGCCACCTACTCCCGGACGGAGTACGCCCGGCGGGACGACGCGGACCACTACCTGGTGGACCGGATCAGTCGCATGTGGACATACGAGGTGGTCGACGACGGCAGTATGCCGGTCACCGATGTGGTCGCGGCGGTGCTGGCCGGTGCACCGGTGCTGCCGGACACCCCCGGCGTGACCGACGGCGGCGACGGGCCGGGCGGCCCGGCCAGCGGC
>JAFMQQ010000541.1 GCA_017354595.1 Micromonosporaceae bacterium | reverse complement strand
GGTGATCGGGCGGCCGTCGCCCGCCGCCTGCTCGCCGTTGCTGGTGTCCCGCTCGACCGGTCCCCAGCCGTTGGTTGCCGACAGGAACGGCAGGTCGCTGACGGCGTCGGTACCGGCCGGCGGGGCCGGCGGCAGCGACCGGATGATCCGTTCGTCGGAGTTGCCCGCCGGGCGGGCGCTCTGGGTGTAACTCACCCGCGCGGTGAGCGCCGATGCCGACGGCAGCTGGCCGGAGCCGGCCTGGACCTGCCAGGTGAAGGTCGCCGAGGCACCGGGATGCACCGCGCTCACCGAGGCGGGACTGGCCGGCCCGGCCGTCCAACCGGCAGGTAGGTTCAGCGACGCGGTCAGGTCGGTCACGTTCGCCGCGTCCGCCGGTACCGTCACCGTCGCCGTGGCCGGGAACGCCTGCCCGGCCGCGACGGCATCGGGTACCTGCAGGTCGACGCTCGTACCCGGCGGCTTCGGCATCGCGTATGTTCCCGGGCTGTATGCCGGGCTGTCATTCTGCGCGACCGTCAGCGGGGAGGTGTAACTGCCGTAGTTGGTCAGCGACACCTGGCCCAGCCCGCCGGTCGAGCCATCGAGGTTCCACACCGCGATCGCGATGCTGTTGCTGCCGTTGGGGTTCAGGATCCCGTTCGGTACCGGGAAGGTGTGCTGCGGCCCGCGGTAGTTGACGTAGTCGCCGACCTGCCAACCGTTCACGTACAGCAGCGCCCGGTACTGGCGGGTCGGGTCGTCGCTGATCGTCAGCCCGAGCGAGGTGTCCTGCCCCTTCGGCAGGTCGAGGGCGACCTCGGTGCGGTACCAGGAAACGCCGGGCGTGGTATCGCTGGCCGGCAGGGTCACCGGTGTCCAGTCGCCGGCCGGGTAACCGGGCAGCGACCAGCCGGCCCGCTCGCCGAACAGGCCTCCGGTCGACAGCGCGCCGCGTACCGGGTCGATCAGGTTCTCGCCGCCACGCACCCCCTGCAGCCGCCAGGTGATCGAGCCGAGCGGGGTACCGATGAGTGAGGCGGCGGTCAGCCCGCGGGCGGCCTTGTTGCCGTTGGTGGAGTTGTAGTCCTCCTCGTGCCCCATGTTCACGGTGAGCACCGAGAGGATGTTGTCCCCAGTGGACTTCAGCGCGCCGGCCGGGAAGCTGAAGTTGGCGCTGCCGCTGGTGGAGCTGCCGAGGAAGGTGCCGTTGAGCCAGGCCGAGAAGGCCTGCGCCCCACCGCCGGAGGCCGAGGCGAGGTGGATGCCGGTCTCGTTGCCACTGGCCCGGAACCGCCCGCGGTACCAGGTGTTGCCGGTGTGGAAGCCGTAGTCGTCCGCGTACAGCACCGGCAAGGTGTTCACCCCGCTGACACTGTTGCTGCTCATCTTGTCGGCCACCTGCCAGCCGGAGTCGTCGAAGCCCGGCTGCGCCTCCGGCGACTCCTGCTGCTGCCGCCAGTTGGTCAGCGCGGGAAGCGAGATCTGCGCGGCCGTCGGAACCTGGGCGGTCAGGCTGCCGGTCGGGGTGGACTGGGTGTGCAGCGCCTTGCCGTTCCAGCTGACGGTGGCGGCCGAGGTGAATACCTCGATGTCAGGGTCGCTGCCGTTGTCGCCGGTGAGCACGACCGTACCGCCGTCGGCACTGCTGACCGCGGTGCGCAGCAGGTGGGTTCCGCGTACCAGCACCGGCCCGGCCACGGTCTGCTGCTGCCAGAACGTCTCGGCGGTCGCCTTGTCGGCGAGCAGTAGCAGCAGCGGGCGTGCGCCGCCGCCGGAGATGCTGACCCGGGTCAGCCCGTTGTGGCTGTAGTTCAGCCGGAGGTCTCCGGTACCGGCGTCCCAGGTCGTGGTCACCGCGCCGCCGCTTGCCTGCACATCCGGCCGGGACGGGTAGTTCAGCACCGTCTCGCCGTCGCTGCCCTGGTCGCCGTAGAGCACCGCGACATCGCGGTCCCCGATCGTAGCGTTCGTCATGATCTCGGAGGTCGAGTACTGCAGCTGCGAGTCGCCGAGCCTGTAGTTGGCCACGATGATGTGCGAGTCGCGCCCGTTCAGGGTGATCGCGGTGCCCGGCTGCTGCGGTACCACCGGGTAGGTGGGGTTGGCGGCGACGGTACCGGTCGGCAGGTCGATGGCGTCGATCGAGACGTAGTTGTCGGTGGAACCCGAGCTGTGCGTACCGTCGACGACGATCTTCAGGGTGTGCGCCCCGGCGGCGAGTCCGGTCGCGGAGAAGAGCACCGCCTGGTCCTGCCCACCGGACGCGTCCACTGTGGACTGCTTGACACCGTCGAGGTACACGTCGGCGAGCCCGTGGTTGCTGGTACGCGAGCCGATCCAGCGCACCGCGGTGCCGGTGAACGGGATGGTGAGCGAGTCGCCGGCCCGGTTGGAGAAGGACTCGGTGTTCTTGTAGTCGCCGCCGGTGTAGCTCTGGTTGGCCACGTGCGACCAGTTGCCCGCGTACTGCAGCGCCGGATCGGTGTCATCGTAGGTGTAGCTGACCTCCGGGGCCGGCTGCGCATTGAAGTCGATCGAGATGTGCGTGGTGTCCACTGTGGTCGACGTGGAGTTGGCGTGGCGCAGGACGTGGAACTGCGTCCTGCCGTCCGGGTTCATCCGCGCCGTGTCCAGGATCGCGCTGTTGTCCGGTGGCGTAACGAGGATCGGGTCGGTCTTGGTCAGCGGCGTCACCGCGTGGGTGAAGTACCCGATCAGCTTGTCCTCGTAGTACTTCGGGTCGAGCTGGCGGTTCTCCCGGATCGCGGCGCCGTAGTCGTAGGAGGTGTAGTTCTGCGGAATGCCGAGCCAGCCCCAGTTCGTACCGCCGTAGGTCATGTAGAAGCTCTGCGCGGTCGCGCCGACGGCGATGTTCTGCTTGTAGAACACGTCGGCGAACTGGTCGTTGATCAGCTGCGAGCACTTGTCGTAGCCGGGCCCGCCCCACGGGTCGAACGCGCCGCCCTGGAACTCCGGCGTGTACAGCGGCCGCCCGGCCGGGTGGTCGTAGCTGATGTTCGGGACGCCGTTCCACCTGGTCGGGTTGGAACAGTTGAAACCCTGCGGGTACGAGTCAGGGCCGTCGACGTCGAGCATTCCGGCGCCGGTGTTGAAGGTGCCGTTGTTGTTGCCGGTCAGCGGTACCGTGATGCCGTCCGCGCGCGCCTTGTCCTCCAGGTGCTTCATGTACGCGTTGCCGGCGGCGGAGCCGTTGTAGTACTCGT
>JAFMQQ010000540.1 GCA_017354595.1 Micromonosporaceae bacterium | reverse complement strand
CACAGCTCATCCCAGCCTTTGCCCGCCTCATTGGTTCCGAAGATCACGTCCCATTCATCGGGACCCGGCGGGGGTGCGACCCTGTCGCCGCGCCGCGGGCTCATGTAGCCAGCCCTGGTTCAGGTACATTCCCGTAGTCGTCGGCGTCCTGGCTGAGGACGGCAGCCAGTTGCGGATCGGCGTGGATCTCGGCCGTGTGCTTCCACTCGTCAATCAGCTGTGCGACCGGGGCCAGGTTGTCGAGGTCACCGACGGCCACCAGCGTGTCCGAGAGTTCAGTGAGGAACAGCCAGCGGTCGTCGGCCGGGAGGAATCGTGCCCACGGGAATGCCTTGATCAACGCCTGGACAAGTCGGTCGCGCCCTTGCTGATCGGCATGGGCCAGCAGCACCGCGGTCATCCGGGTGGCCGCCGTGACGACCACCTCTTCCTGTTCCCGCCGGGACGCGGTGGTCAACACCAGGTCCTCGGCGTCCCGGCGGCGCAGCCGCAGCAGGACTGCCCCGGACCGGGCCATCGATGCCAGGGTGTCCTTTGGCTTGTTCAGTAGGTCGGAGAATGCAACCACCAGCGGAGCAGACATAGTTTCAAACTACTTTGAAAGTTGCTCCGCGTCCACCGCCGTTCCCATCACTGGCTCAGAAGAGCGAGTACCGCTGGGCCATCGGCAGCTCGGTCACCGGCTGTGGCTCGACCGCCTCGCCATCCACCCGTACCGTGGACGAGTCCGGGTCCACCTCGATCCGGGGTAGCGCCCCGTTCTCCGGCATGTCCACTTTGGACAGATGCCGTACGCTCGCCACCGGTACCATCTGCCGGCGCAGTTCCAGCCGGTCGACCAGCACCGCGTCCATCGCCGCCGGTGCCACGAAGACGACACTCGTCGAGGATGCCGCCGACCCGTACGCCCCGAACATCCGGCCGGGCGGCACCGGGCCAGGCATAGCGGCCCAGGCGATCATCCCGCCCTTGATCACCAGGCGCGGGCGTACGCCGAAGAACGCCGGATCCCACAGCACCAGGTCGGCGAGCTTTCCCGCCTCGACCGAACCGACCTCACCGTCGATGCCGTACGCCACCGCGGGGCAGATGGTGTATTTGGCGATGTACCGCCGCGCCCGGTGGTTGTCCGCCCGCCCGTCGCCGGGCAGCGCGTCGCGGCGCGCCTTGTTCACATGCGCGGTCTGCCAGGTGCGCAGCACCACCTCGCCGGCGCACCCCATCGGCCGCGAGTCGGAGCCGACCATCGAGATGGCGCCGAGGTCGTGCAACAGGTCCTCGGCGGCCATTGTGGACGGTCCGACCCGGCTGGATGCCAGCACATTCGGCGTACCGGCAACGGTGATGATCTCCGGCCGGTGGCCGCCGCCTTCGGTGTGGTACGCGTGGACGGACCGGCCGGCGATGGTGCGCAACGCCAGCTCGACCGAGCCCGGCCCGTCCAGCGCGGCGCTGCCGATCGCCACCTGGACTCCGGCCGCGTCCGCCACCCGCAGGCAGGTGTCGATCGCCGCTGGCGTGGTACCCGACTGCTGGTGCAGCTTGAATCCACCGGCGCCGGCCTTGAGGTGCTCCCACATGGCCGGCTCGGAATCGGTGTTTCCCTTGCCCAGCAACAGTACGTTCACCGGCCACGGTTCCATCGCCTCCAGCATCCGGGCCAGGTGCCAGGCGCCCGGGGTGACCGTGGTGGCGGCGTTGCCTCCGGCGGGTCCGGTACCGCCGCCGATGAGGGTGGTGACTCCGCCGCCGAGCGCGTCGCCGACGACCTGCGGGCAGTTGAAGTGCACGTGGCAGTCGATGGCGCCGGCGGTGAGGATCAGCCCGTCGCCGGCGATGACTTCGGTGCCGGGGCCGATGACCAGATCCGGGTGCACCCCGTCCATGGTGTCGGGGTTGCCGGCCCTGCCGAGGGCGGCGATACGCCCGTCGCGGATGCCGATGTCGGCCTTGACGACGCCCCGGTGATCGAGCACGACGGCGCCGGTGATGACGGTGTCCGGCGCGCCCTCGGCGCGGGTGGTACGCGCCCGCCCGGCAGCCGCTCCGCCGCTGCGTCCACAGTGGTCGGTCTCGACCTCGATCAGGAGATTGGTGTCGGCCAGCCGGATGGGGTGTGTCATGGGATCGGCCGGTGTATCGTCACCAGCTTCGTACCATCCGGAAAGGTCGCCTCCACCTGCAGCTCGGTCAGCATCTCCGGCACACCGTCGAGGACGTCGCCTCGGCCCAGTACCTGCTGGCCGGCGGCTACCAGCTCGGCCACCGCGCGGCCGTCCCGGGCGCCCTCCAGCAGGAAGGCGGTGAGCACCGCGACCGCCTCGGGATGGTTGAGCCGTAGCCCGCGCTGGCGCCGCCTGGCCGCCACGTCGGCCGCAACGTGGGTCAGCAGCCGTTGCTGATCCTGAAGCGACAGAAACACCGGTACCTCCGTCGACGATGACAAGGGCGGTGCCGACAGCATAACTTTCCGCCGTCGCGCGCACACATGATCTCGCGACTACGGCAGCGACGCGGCGATCGCCCGCGCCTGATCCAGGTCGGCTACCCCCTCCAGCCGGTAGATCCTGCCGTCGGCGCGCTGCCACGCCAGTACCGGGCCGGCCAGCCGGGTGGTATCGCTGCGAGCGACGCCGTTTACGTCGATATAGGTAAATACATGAAGGACCGGTACCCACGCTCCCAGGTCGGGGCCGACAGGCACCAGTTGGGCGTCGGTCTGCTCCATCAGTTGCTTGCTGAAGTACGGCTGCCCGTGGTCGCGGTACTCGTCGAGCTGGATCTCCTGTGGAGTCCCGGGGTGCCAGACCAGAATCACCACCCGCGGCCGGCCGAGCTGCAGGTCCAGCAGCGCGACCCGGTCCGGCTGGCCGAGCCGGGTGGGGATGGCGATCGGGAACGCGGCCTGTGCCCGTGCCTGCGCCAGGCTCACCTGCTGCGTGGGCAGCGGGGCGGGTGATTCCGGCCGCGCGGACTCGGGCCGGGCGGAGTCGGGCCGGGTGGAGTCGGGTCCGCCGGGCAGGGTGCCGGGCGGGCCCGACCCGGTGCTGAACTCGATCCCGGCCAAGCGCAGGATCCGGTCGATCGCGGCCCGGGCCGGCGGCGCCGCGGCCAGCAGCAGGGCCGCGACCACCGCCGCGGCGACCAGCACCGCCCAGCGGTACGGGTGCACCGGCGAGGGCAGCGCCGCCCGGCGGCGGGACACCGGCCGGCGGGG
>JAFMQQ010000539.1 GCA_017354595.1 Micromonosporaceae bacterium | reverse complement strand
CGGGCCGGCTGCTCACCACCGCGGTCGACGCGCTGGACTGGGAGCGGCGCGGCTGGCCGGCGCTGTACCAGCGTCTGGTCGTGGTCTATCCGCGATGTGAGCGCGCGGTCGACGCCCGGGCGCTGGGCGAGCTGGCCGGCGCCGTCGAGGCATGCGGCAACGTCCTGCTCGCCGACCGGCTGACCGCCGAGCGGGACGCGCTGGCCGGCTGGCTGGACCGGGTAGCGACCACGGCGAGTCCGGTGCTGGCGGAGCTCTCCGCCGCCTGGCGCGCCGACGACCTCGGCGCCTGGGACGAGGCGCTCACCGAGATCCGTCGACTGTGGACGGTACGCCCGGATGCCGAACGCTTCGCCGAGCTCTCCGATCGGCTGGCCACCGTTGCTCCACAGTGGACTGCCCGGATCGGGGCCGGTGAGATGCTGCCGACCGATGGCGGGCACGCGCTGCGCGCCTGGCAGTGGCGGCAGGCGCAGACCTGGTTCGAGGAGACGGTCGGCGCAGTGGACACCGCCGCCCTGGGGCGCCGGACCGAGCGGTGCCGCGAGCGGATCCGGCGGCTGACCGGTGAACTGGTGGTCGGCTCGGCGTGGCTATCGGTGGCCCGTACCCTCGATGACGAGAAGAAGGCCGCGCTCGCCGACTGGACCGCGGCGCTGCGCAAGATAGGCAAGGGCACCGGCAAGAGCGCGGCGCACTGGCAGGCGGTGGCGCAGCGGGCGATGGCCGAGGCGGTCACCGCGGTACCGGTCTGGGTGATGTCCATCGATCGGGCGCTGGAACAGTTTCGGGCTGGGGAACAGGTCTTCGACGTGGTCATCGTGGACGAGGCGTCGCAGGCGGACATCTTCGCGCTGCCGGTGCTGACCCTTGCCAAGCGCGCCGTCGTGGTCGGTGACGACCAGCAGATCGGACCGCAGCTGGTCGGCATGCCGGCCGACCGGGTACGCGCGCTGATCGACGCGCATCTTTCCGGGGTACCGTCGGCCGAGCACTTCGACACCGAGAGCAGCCTGTACGACCACGCGGTACGCCGCTCGCCCGAGCGCATCCTGCTGACCGAACACTTCCGCTGCGTACCGGCGATCATCTCCTTCTCCAGCCAGCACTACTACGACGGAAAGATCCAGCCACTGCGCGCCCCCGGGGGGCACGCCCAGTCAGGAATGCGCGCCCCGGGAGGGCACGCCCAGTCAGGAATGCGCGCCCCGGGAGGGCACGCCCAGTCAGGAATGCGCGAGGATCTCGGTGGCGTGCCGGGCGCGCCGGTCAACGCGGTACACGTGCCGGGCGGGCTGCGCGAGCAGCTGCCCGAGTTCGGCGAGGTGAACGTGGCCGAGGCGGAGGCACTGGTGACCCGCCTGGCCGGCATCGTCGCCGACCCCGCATACGCCGGCCGCACCCTCGGCGTGGTGAGCCTGCTCTCCAGCAGCGGGCAGGCGGCGTACCTGCAGCACCGGATCCGGGAGGAGATCGGGCCGGAGGAGATGGAGCGGCGGGCGCTGCGGGTCGGCGACCCGTACACCTTCCAGGGCGACGAGCGGGACGTGGTACTCATCTCGATGGTGGTCGCGGGCGAGCCGGGTGAGATCGGTGCGTTCACCAAGCGCGACTTCCACCGCCGGATCAACGTGGCCGCCTCCCGCGGGCGGGACCAGATGTGGCTGTTCCACTCGGTACACCCGGCCGCGCTGGCGGCCGACGACGCGCGCGCCCTGCTGCTGTCCTGGTACCAGCGCCCACCCGCCGCACCGGCCGCCGGTGACCCGCTCGCCCGTCCGGCCGGCGCCTCCGCAGAGGAGAGCGCATGCGACAACGATTTCCAGCGCGCCGTGCTGCGAGCGCTGCACGAGCGCGGGCTGCGCCCGGTGCCACAGTTCCGGATCGGCGACTTCCGGATCGACTTCGTCCTCGCCGCACCGGACGGGCGGCGGCTGGCCATCGAGTGCGACGGGGATCCGTACCACGGTGACGGGTTCGCGCAGGTGCTGCGGCGCCAGGCGATCCTGGAGCGGGTCGGCAACTGCACCTTCGTCCGGCTGCGCGCCAGCGCCTTCCATCGCGACCCGGAGGCGGCGATGGCACCGGTCTGGGAGCGCGCACAGGAACTGGGCCTCACCCAGCCGGCGTGACGCCGCCCGGTCCGCTCGCGGCTGCGGGCTCAGCCGGCCGGGCGGCTCAGTCGGGGGTGATCAGTACGCACGCCGGGCGCTCGATCTCCACCACGTCACCGGTCGGCTCCGGTAGGCCGGTCGCCGGGTCCAGCCGGAAGGCGACCACCGAGCCGCTGCGCTCGTTGGCCACGAACAGCAGGTCGTCCACGAAGGCGAAGTGGCGCGGCCAGTGGCCGCCGGTACCCACCTCGCCGACCGGGCGCGGCTCGCCGTCCGGACCCAGCGCGAAGACCGCGATGGTGTCCGCACCGCGGTTGCCCACGTACAGCAGGTCGCCGCGCAGGGCGATGCCGCTCGGTTGGTTGTGTCCCTCCACTGTGGAAGCCGGTACGGTCGCCACCTCGGCCGGTGGGTCACCACGGTAGACCGCCACCGTGGAGCCGAGTTCATTGCTGCCGTACCACCAGCCGGAGCCGTGCACGACCACGTGCCGCGGACCGGCACCGGGGCGTACCACCGTCTCGCCGGTGGCCGCCAGCCGGCCGGTGGTCGCCTCCAGGCGGTAGTGGCACAGCCGGTCCAGGCCGAGGTCCACCACGGTCACCCGGTCGCCGTCGACGTGTGCCTGGTGCGCGTGCGGCCCCTCCTGCCGGTCGGTACGCGGGCCGTGCCCGTGATGCTGCACCAGGTCGGTACGCTCGCCCAGCCGCCCGTCGGGTAGCACCGGGTGCACGCTGACGCTTCCGCTGCCGTAGTTGGCCGCGATCACGTGTCCCTTGTGGAGGGTGAGGTGGCAGGGCAGCGCGCCACCGGTCGCCTGGCTGGACAGCAGCCGCGGCACACCATCCGCCCCGACGGCGTACGAACTGACGCCACCCTCGTCGACTTCGTTCACCGCGAACAGCAGGCGCCGCGCCGGATCGGCGACCAGAAACGACGGGTCCACAGTGGAGAGTTCACCGGTCTGGCGCAGCCGCGCCCCGTCCCGGGCGAAGACCGTGATGCCCGAACCGTACGAACCGACGTACACCGTCACTGCGCTACCTCCGCCCCGGCCAGGGTGCCGCGTTGCGCCGCGGCGGGCCGGTCGCCGTGGCACAGGCT
>JAFMQQ010000103.1 GCA_017354595.1 Micromonosporaceae bacterium | reverse complement strand
TTGCCCCCCTCCGGGAGGGAGGGGAGCTTGACCGACAAGTGCGGCGCTTTGGCAGCCATGGAGGCAGCGTACTAGCGACGGAACCTGACCCACATGGGTAGTTGTACCGTCAACCTGCCGGTACGACCGCCCATATACTTCGCTCATCCTGGCATCGAATGGGAGTATCAATGGGCGAGTCGCCGACCGACGCGAGGAACAGTGCCGTCGTCGCCACACTGCAGAACAACCGCGCCAGGCTGGTCAGCGACTACCAGCAGAAGGTCGCCGGGCAGCCGACCGCGCTGAACGGCGTCGCGAAGCAGTACCAGGACGGCGCACAGCGGGTTGCGCAGATCGCGACGACGGTCGACAAGATGCCCGATGAGCTGAAGCCGGACTGGCACGGGGACGGGTACAACAGCTTCAGCGGCGCGATCAAGCGGGACGTCGAGCTGACCGGGGTGGCCAACGCGCTGGCGAAACTCGGCACGGAACTGAGCAACGCAGGCACCGCGGTGCAGACCGCCATGTCGGCGATGGACAACGTCCTCCGGAACTACGACAGCAAGGCACCGGCGATCGCCACCGCGAACGATCAGGCGGCGGCGAACAAGCTGGGTGTGGATTCGGCGACCTCGGCCGCACAGATCTCCAATACCCTCAACACGACACTCGGCCAGATCGCCGATCGGCTCAGGCCGCTGGTCCCCGTTGCCCAGGCCGGCCACGGCGCGGGCCTGCCGGTCGACATCGGTAGTCAGCAGCCGCCGACGCCGGGCACCGACCCGAAGCGGGTGAAGGCATGGTGGGACAGCCTGTCGCCGGCGCAGAAGCAGTGGTTCTCGGCGAACTATCCACACCAGATAGGCGCGCTGGACGGCATCCCGGCCGCCGACCGGGACACGGCCAACCGGACCTACCTGAAGCAGTACCTGGATAATCCGGCGAACGCCAAGGATCCCCAGTACGCCGCAACGCAACAGCTGTACGACCGGTTGGCGCAGTCGCCGGACCACCTGTACCTGCTGAACCTGGACCCGAAGGCGACCGGTGGCCGGGCGACGGTGGCGGTCGGCAACCCGGACAACGCGAACTACACCGCCGTCATCGTGCCCGGCATCAACACGCCACTCTCCGGCGTACCGGCGAATATCACCCGGGCGGAGAACCTGGCGCAGACCGCGGGCGCACTGACCGACAAGCCGATCTCGACGATCGTCGATCTGGGTTACGAAAGCCCGCAGGCGCTCAAGGACGGGGGGACGCCGTCGGCTACGGGCGGATGGGACGCGATAACGAAGGCCGATGCACAGGCCGGCGCTCCGGTGCTGCACAACTTCGTGGACGGCCTGCGGTCAACCAACACCACCGGCTCCGACACCATCACCATGGTTCCGCACAGCTACGGCTCCCTGGTGACCGGGTTGGCCGCCTCCGATCCCAAGTCTCCGCTGGCCGCCGACAATATCGTTCCCTTGGGCAGCCCCGGTATGGGCGTCGCGAACGTCGACAAGCTGTACCTGTCGGGGGGCAGCAACGACCCCAATGTGGCCAGCGACCACAACGTTGCCGACCACGTCTACGTGCTGGCGCACCCGGACGACTTCATCGCCAACTCGCCGGGTGGCGTTCTCAACTCGCGCTTCGGTACCGCCCCGCAGAGCGCCGCGTTTCACGCCAGCGTCATCAACGACCTGGAACCGCCGCCGGACAACCAGCTTGCCGGCGCGCACACCAGCTACCTCAACCCGGATCCACGCGCCGGCGCCCCGACCAACACCAGCCGGCCGATCGGCGACCTCAACGCGGTGGCGAACGTCATGGTCGGAAACGGCTCGAAGGTGCCGCTGGTATCCGGACGCGGGAAGTGACGCATGTACATTGACGTGGTGGACAGTCCACAGTGGCCGGTAGTGGAGGAGCGGGCCGCGGCGGCGGCGCTGCGTGCGCATGCGCTGAGCATCGCCGAGGTGGCGGGCGGGCCGCTGGCGCGCTGGAGCACGGTCGCCACCCCGGCCGAGAATCCGGACGGCAGTTTCGTCGAGGGCGGCATCTGGCAGCTGACCGGGCACGCACGGATCCCGCTGCCCGCCGACCGTCACCTCCGCGCGCTGCAACGGCTGCACGACTGGTGGGCGGGCAACGGCTACCAGGTCGGTGAGGTGAACGCGTTCCCCGACCGCGCCGGCGGGGCGGTACAGGCGACCGAGGCCCGCCGGCGGCTGGACATCATCGTGCAGAGCGCGGATACGGCGCAGTGGCTGGCGCTGCTCGCGATGACCCGCGGCTACGCACCGGCCCCGGGCGAGAGGCCGTACGGATAGCGTTGCGCCACCCCGACCGGCCGGGCATCGCAGCCGCGATCGCGCTGGGCGCGGCAGTACCATGGCAGGCGCGTGACCGTGCAAGATCCCGGGAGGCGGCTACATGGTCCAGCTCCGCAGCACTCAGCAGCGGTCTACCCTGCGCGAGCTGCTGGACCGCACCGAGGGTTTCCACACCGCCCAGGAACTGCACGCGATGCTGCGCGACAACGGAACTCCGGTCGGGCTCACCACCGTCTACCGCACCCTGCAGGCCTTCGCCGACGCCGGTGAGGTGGACGTGCTGCGCCCGCCCACCGGGGACTACCGGTACCGCCGGTGCCGGCAGGGCCATCACCATCACCTGATCTGCCGGGTCTGCGGCCGTACCACCGAGGTGGCCGGCCCGGCCGCTGAGCGGTGGGCCGAGCGGGTGGCCGCCGAGCACGGGTACGCCGACGTGAGCCACACCTTCGACATCTTCGGCACCTGTCCCGACTGCCACCGCTGACCCGGTACCGGTCAGGGCCGCCAGACGACGATCTCCATCTCCCGCCGGCGCTCGGAGAACCGCCCGCCGTCGCAGGTCTGCCCGAGCAACCGGCGCAGGTCCGCCTCGAACGCGGCCAGCCGGTCGGCGAACAGGTGCGGTGCCGAGCCGGAGAGCGAGAAGACCGCCGCGACGATCTCGTCCACACCGCGGTCGACGACCTCACCGCCGCCGACATCGGCCCGTGCCGAAAGGGTGTAGCCGGCCTGTCGCATGACCTGCTCCTCGCCATCGGGCAGACCGGTGGGCAACAGGCCCTGCCCGGCGCGGCGGGCCGGGCCGAGGTACTCGGCGACGAGCCCGTCGATGCGATCCCACGGCGGTCGGGGGTGCGGCAGCTCATCCTCACCCGGTACGCCCTGGTGTGTTGTGGCGCCCACGTGCACCCAGGCGCCGCCCGGTTCCAGCATGGTGCGTACCCGCCGCGCGACGACCGGCCGGTCCATCCAGTGGAAGGACTGGGCGAAGGTGGCCACCCGGAAGGTACCCAGGCCGTCCGGCAGCTCCTCCGCCCGCATCTGTCGCCAGTGGACATTCGCGACGCCATGCTGCCCGGCCCGGCGGGCCGCCTCGGCCAGCATGTCGCGGTCGGCATCGACGCCGACCACCGTCTCGAACAGCGGTGCCAGCAGCAGTGTCAGCGAGCCGGGACCGCAGCCCACGTCGAGCAGCCGGCCGCGGCCGTCGAGCCCGACCGCGTCCCGGATGGCGCCGGCGAGGCTGGGCGGGTACGGCATCCGGCCGATCGGGTAATGCGCCGCGCTGCCGGCGTAGAGCGTCTGGTCCCACTTCCAGTCCTCAACTGGCACGAGGCGATGCTAGTGGTCCTGGTATGGTGTGGTACATGCGATTGTCGGCCGCCCAGGTGATGATGCCCCGCCATCGGGGCTGTTGACGCTGGACAGATGATCGTCCGAGGCCCCGACCACGGGGCCTCGACTCGTGTGCGGACCGGAGCCCCGTCTCCTTCCAGGAGGTTCCGATGCCCACACCCTTCTACGTGACCACCACCATCCCGTACGTGAACGGCCGGCCGCACCTGGGCCACGCCCTCGAACTCGTGCAGGCCGATGTGTTGGCCAGGCACCGGCGCCAGGGTGGCGACCCGGTCCGGTTCCTCAGCGGTACCGATGACAACTCGCTGAAGAATGTGCTCGCCGCGCAGGCCGAGGGCCTGCCGACCCAGCAACTGGTGGACCGCAACGCGGCCGCGTTCGAGAGCCTCCGCAAACCGCTCGCAGCCTGTTTCGACGACTTCATCCGGACCAGCCGGGACAGCCGGCACCGACCCGGTGTGGAACGCCTGTGGCGCGCCTGTGCCGCCGCCGGCGACCTGTACCGGCGGCACTATCAAGGGCTCTACTGCGTGGGGTGCGAGCGCTTCTTCACCGAGGCGGAGCTGGACGCGGGCCGCTGCCCGGAGCACGGTACCCGGCCCGAGCCGGTCGCCGAGCAGAACTGGTTCTTCCGCCTCTCCCGGTACCAGGACCAGCTCTACCACCTTGTCCAGAGTGGACGGTTGCGGATTGAGCCGGCGGTACGGCGCAACGAGGTACTCGGCTTCATCGCGGCCGGGCTGGAGGACTTCAGCGTCTCCCGCTCGCAGGAGCGGGCCCGCGGCTGGGGAATTCCGGTACCCGGCGATCCCGACCAGGTCATCTACGTCTGGTGGGACGCCCTGGGCAACTACGTCACCGCGCTCGACTACGCCAACCGCGGTGCCGACTACCGGCGCTGGTGGGCGGACGGCTCGCGGCGGGTACACCTGCTCGGCAAGGGAGTGCTGCGCTTCCATGCCGTGTACTGGCCGGCGATGCTGCTGTCGGCGGGCGAACCGCTGCCCACCGACATCCTGGTGCATGACTACCTCACCGTGGACGGCAAGAAGATCAGCAAGTCCGCCGGTACCGCCGTCGATCCGGTGGACCTGGTCGACCGCTTCGGTACCGATCCGGTGCGCTGGTGGCTGCTGTGCGAGGTACCCCGGGTCAGCGAGGCGGACTTCACCGTCGAGCGGCTGATCGCCCGGACCAACCGCGACCTCGCCGACGACCTGGGCAATCTGGTCAACCGCGTGGTCAGCATGGTGCACCGCTACCGGGCCGGCCGGCCGCCGGATCCCGCCCCGGGCGCCGCCGCCGCCGACGCCGAGCGGCTGACGACCGCCTGCCAGCTGGTACCGGACCGGGTCGCGGCCGCGCTGGACGCCTTCGACTTCCGTACCGCCACCGCGGCGGTGTGGACCGTTGTCGCGGAGGCGAACCGCTACGTCGACCAGGTCCGGCCGTGGCAGCTGGCCAGGGCCGAAGGCGACGCCAGGGCCGACGGCGACGCCCGGGCCGGAGACGACCCGGCCAGGAGCACCGGAGATCGCCAGGCCAGCGCGCAGCTCGACGCGGCGCTCGACGTCCTGCTCCGGTCCTGCCAGACGCTCGCCGAGCAGCTGCAGCCGTTCCTGCCCGGTACCGCGGCCAGGATCGCTGCGCAGTGCACACCGTCGGCCGGTCGGCTGCCCAGCCCGCGGCCACTGTTCCCGAAGGTCCCGGGTTGGTGAGCTCGGCGCTTAGCCGGTGGCGACCACGAGACCCTTCAACTCGTACGACTGGGTGTCGGTACGCAGCCGCGTGCTGGGCTCGCTCACCATCCGGATCCCGGGCAACGCGAACAGCTTGGTCAGGAAGATGTCCGTCTCCTGGATGGCGATGTGCGCGCCCGGGCAGCGGTGTGGACCGTCCCCAAAGGACAGTCCCGCCTCGCCGACGCCGTCCGGCAGCGGCCGGCCGGGACACACCTGAGTCGGTGTGGCACCCACGGTTGTCTGGTCGAGGTTGGCGTCGCTGATCGCGAGCTCCACCGGCGCGCCGCTCGGGATGGTGACCGTACCCGCGCCGTCCGGTACCGCGACCTGCGCCGTCGTCCAGCGGGCCAGCGTGCCGACCACCGGCTCCAGCCGCAGGATCTCGTGCAGCAGCGCGATCCGGCCCGCCTGGTCGCCACCGAGGTACGCCGCCCGCAGCGCGTCGTCGGTAAACAGGTGCCACGCGGCGACGGTGATGAACTCGCGGGTGGTCATCATGCCGGCCGCACCGAAGGTGACGCACTCGCCCAGGATCTCGGCGCTGGTACACCCCTCGTCGAGCAGGTGCGAGATCAGGTCGTCGCGGCGGCGCCGGCGCCGGGCTCTGATCGCCGGCCGCACGTCGAACAGGTAGAACGAGCCGATGATGGCGATCTGCAACACCCGCCGCCGGATCGGGGCGAACCGGTCCGAGCCGAGCCGGTGCTCGGTGAAGAACAGCTCCAGCCGGCGGGCCATGCCACGGCGTCCGGGACTGAGCCCGATCACGTCGCCGGCGACCGCGACGGCGAGCCGGAAGGTCAGGTCGGAGAGGTCGGCCGGACCGCGCCGCAGCCGGGCCAGCTGTTGCTCCGCGTACCGGTGCATGAGCTCGCGGTAGCTCGTCTGCACCCTCCGCGGGGTGAAGTACCTGGCGGTCTGCCGCCGGTGCTCGCGGTGCTCCGGTCCGTCCCGGAACAGCACCGAGGGGCGCATCCGGCTGCCGAAGGCCCGCCGGGCGTTGTCGGCGCCGAAGCCGCGCTGCCGGGTCTGTGTGCTGCGCAGCACCTCACGCACGGCCGCGTAGCTGTGCACCCGCCAGACCCCGTCCGGATCCTGGTGTACCGGGCATCCGGCGGCCTGGTCGCGGGTCACCATCCGCTGGGACATGTCGATATGGGCAGTCATGAACGCTCCTAATACCCGAGGATGTATCGGATTCTGTCATTGGATGCCATTGTCGGGTAGCGGTGTTATGTTTCGCCGGGGGAGACGAGCGGGAACGGAGGTAGACCGCAGTCAGCGGCGCGCCCCTGGGCCGCCTTACGGTTGCAGCCGCAGAGAAGGGACCGTGAGTGGCTGTTCGTGACAACGGGCTCGACTATGCGTGGTCAAAGCCCAGTATCTCGGCCATCCAGGCCGGCGGGTACAAGTTCGTCCTCCGCTATCTGAGCTGGCTCCCGAACGCGAAGGTGATCTCCGCCAGCGAGTACCAGTCATTGCGGTCGGCCGGCATCGATACCGCCCTGAATTGGGAGTACACCGCAGACGAGGCGTTGCAGGGCGCCGGTACGGGCACCACCAGCGGCACCGAGGCGGTACGCCAGGCGCGTGCGTTGGGGTACCCGAACGGCTGCACGATCTACTTCTCGGTCGACTTCGACCAGACCGCGAGCCAGGCCCCCGCCTGCAACGCGTACCTGCGCGCGGCCCGGGATGTGGTGCACGCGGCCGGGTACCGGATGGGGGTCTACGGTGGTTTCCCCGCCGTCGGCCGCGCCCTGAACGCGGGCGTGGTCGACGACGCGTGGCAGACCTTCGCCTGGTCGGCCGGGCAGTGGGAGCCCCGCGCCAACCTGCGCCAGGTCCAGAACGGCATCACCGTCGGCGGTGCGGACTGTGACCTTGACCAACGGGTCGGTCCGACCTATTTCGCGGGCGAGACCACCAGCCCGGACCTGCTGCTCCTGGAGGATGAGGATATGCATCTCGAGCTGACCACGGTGGGCCAGAACCACGTCTTCAGCAACCCTTCCCGCGCCACCGGCCGCAAGACCTGGCTGATGCTCTCGTGCGACTTCGGCGACGGCGTGATCCGGGTGGCCACCCATGGCGGCACGGCCGGCTCGGGCTGGACGGTGAAGTCGTACACCGTCAAGGCCGACGCGGACCTGGTCGCCGCGCAGCTGCTCGACCAGACGGTGGCCAAGGTCTCCGTCGTGCTGGAGTCCGGTACCGGCACCTTCAGCGTCGACGCGGTTACGACTCCGGTCGCGGCCTGACCCGCGAGCCCGCGACCGGCGCCGCCCCCGACCGCGCCGGCATCCTCGGGTGACGGCTCACCTGCTTGCCTCGGCGCTGGCGTAGAGGAAGTCGATGACGGCCGGTGCGAAGGCGCTGGAGAGCGTGGGCACGTGGTGGCTGCCGTCCATCCGCCACAGCTGCACCCGGGTACCGGCGGCGCAACTGTAGCTGGTGACCGCCGTCTCGGCCCCCGGCACCGCGCTGTCCAGGTCGAGCCGGGGTGCGGTCGTATCGGCGGCCGCGCCGCAGCCGTCCATGCTGCGCCACCGGGCCACGGTCTGCTCCGCACCCGGGAAGTCGCGGCCGGGGCCGTTCGAGCCGCCGTTGAAGCCGATGGTCTCGTCGGCGGTGCCGTGGATCTGCAGCACGCTGACCGGCCGGGACGGATGGCAGAGCGCCGGGTCGGTCCAGAGCACGCCGGCGAGCGAGGCGATCGCGGTGATCTGGCCGGCGTGCTCGCAGGCCATCCGGTGCGTCATGAAGCCGCCGTTGGAGTGACCGACCACGAAGACCCGCGCACTGTCCACTGTGTACTCGCGTTTCACGGTGTCGATCAGCTGGCTCAGGTATGCCGAGTCGTCCACGCCGCCGCGGTGGAAGTCGCAGCAGGCGTTGGTGGCGTTCCAGTAGCGCTTGCCGTCCGGGTCGACGGTGCCGTCCGGGAGTGCCAGCAGAAAGCCGCGCTGCTCCGCCTGTGCGGGGAGTTTGAAGTACGACGCCAGCTCGGCTGAGTTCGAGCTGTACCCGTGCAGCGCGACGATCAGCGGCGCCGGCCGGCCGGAGGCGTACGAACGGGGCAGGTAGAGGTG
>JAFMQQ010000538.1 GCA_017354595.1 Micromonosporaceae bacterium | reverse complement strand
CCGACCGTGCTCGCGTTCGTCGAGGAAGCACAGGTCGCTGAGCAGCGCCCGCATCTGGTTGTCGAGGCCGGCCCCGCCGCTGGTGGTGTACCTGCCCGCCAGCCACCGCGCCCGCAGTTCCACCGCCGATCGCACGCCGGTCAGCCTACCGACCGTCGAGCGGTCACATCGACGACCGACCGTAGTCACCACTCGTAATCCGCGGGTTCGGGGTTCGAGTCTCTGGCGGCGCACCCGTGATCATGGCTCTGACCCGGGTTCTTCCGGGACCAGAGGCCCTTCCCATATCTACTGTGGACAGATGTGTGATCTATGTGCTCTTCAGTGGCCAGTCGTCGGGGCGTTGCATTGTGAGTTGGGCGGGAGCGGGTGCAGATGTCGGCAGTGAGCGCGATGCTGGTGAGGCCTGACGAGCGAAGGCTGTCGAGGCCGGAGGCGCGCTATTTCAGGTACTTTGCCGCGTCGGTGCAGATGCTCGCCGGTGTTGTTGTGCCGGGATTGATCACCTCAGCCGGAAGCGAACCCGGCGAACGCCGACCTCGGCGGCAGCATTGGGCCTTGGCGGGGCAGCCAGCTTCATCGCTCAAGCCTGCCTGATCTTGCCCCCGGCCAACGCGACAGGCCCTTAGCTCGATGACGCGCGGCGGGTCAGCCGGATGAGCAGGGAGGCGAATTCGTAGCCGGCCGGCCCGAGTTGGGCGTACCGGCCGACTGCCGCCAGATCCCGGGCATGGCTGTATCCGGTCTCTCCATGCGCGACCCGCGTGGCCGCGCCGCGCCTGGCCAGTTCGATGCGGTACCGGATGAGCGCCACCAGGTCGCGGTCCACCCGTTCGAGAGCGCGGTCCAATGTGGACGTGTCGAGCTCGCCGAGTTCGAAGAGCTCCACCGGGCCGGGCTCCTCCCGCGTCACGCGTCCGGTCACGACGGCGCCTGTCCGCCCAGCAGATCGCACAGGAGATCGCCGAGCACCGGGTACCCGTCGGGTGAGAGTACCGACTCGGGGTGGAACTGGAGCGAGGCGAACAGCGCCGAGCGTGTCGCGTAGACCTCACCAGTCGCCGAGTCACGGGCGATCTCCACCTGGTACGGCCCGGTGGCCATTGTGTCTACTGTGGATACCGCGACGAACGTGTTGTAGAAACCCACCCGCGCACGCGTACCGAACAGGTCGACGGCGTGCTGGGCGCCCTGGTTCGGTACCGGCCGGCGGGCCAGAGGCAGGCCGAGGTGCCGACACAGCACCTGATGGCTGAGGCAGATGGCCAGCAACGGCCGGCCCGCCTCGATCCGGACCCGGATCGTCCGCAGGAGGCTGGCGATCCGCGGGTCGCGGTCGGCGTGTGGGTCTCCGGGTCCCGGGCCGGCGACCAGCAGATCCGTCGTGCGAACATCGTCGATGTCCGCCTCGTCGCATCGGCGGATCGTCACCGCCAGGCCGAGACCGCGCAGTTGCTGGGTGAGCATGGCGGTGAACCGGTCCTCGGCATCCAGAACGAGCGCGTGCCGCCCGAGCAGGACCGGGTCGTGGCGGGGCCGGCCGAGGCCGAGCCAGAAGTCCGCGAGCCCGTCGTTGCGCGCCGCGAGCGCGCTGCGGACCAAGGGATGCTCGGACAGCCGCCGGTCGTGCGGCGCCACCGTTGGCCGGCGGCAGTCCACCCGGAGCGCGCGCAGGAAGCCGGCCGCCTTGGCCGCGGTCTCCGCGGCCTCGGCGGCCGGATCGGAGTGACGCACCAGGGTCGCGCCGACCGCCAGGTGCAGCCGGCCCGAGGTGTCGATCTCGGCGGTACGGATCAGGATCGCCGAATCCATCGTCGGGCGGCCCGCCGCATCCCGGTCGAAGAGCGCGATCGCGCCGCTGTAGTACCCGCGCCCGTGGCGCTCGTGCCGGCCGATCACGCGGTACGCGTTCTCCACCGGGCTCCCGACGACCGTCGGTGCGCACAGGGTCTCGCGCAGCACCTCAGCCGGCGGGCGGGTACTGGTGCCGACGATGTCGTACCCGGTGTGCGCCACCTGTGCCATCTCGCGCAACTCGGGCCCGATGACGCGGCCGCCGCCCTCGCAGACGCGTGCCATGATCTTGAGCTCTTCGTCGAGCACCATGCACAGCTCGTCGGTCTCCTTGCCGTCGGCCAGGAACGCCAGCACGTCGTCGAGCTCAATCCCCCCGGGCGGGTACCGGAGGGTGCCGCTGATCGGGTTCATGGTGACCACACCATCGCGGACACTGACCTGGCGCTCGGGCGTGGCACCGAGCAGTACCCGGTTGCCGGTGTTGATGAGGAGCGTCCAGTAGCTGCCTGACTCGTGCTGGAGCAGGCGGCGGTACATCGCCAATGCGGTGCGCGCCGAAAAGCCATTGACGTGCGCCTCGTACGTTCGCTTGAGTACGAAGTTCGAGCCGGCGCCGCTACCGATCTCATCGGAGATCACACTGCGCACCAGGCGCTCGTAAGCCTGATCGTCGAGATCGAATCCGCCGCCCGTCAGCGTCACCTCATCGGCCGGCAGCACGGAAAGCAATTCGTCCAGTGCCACCCGCTTTCTGTCCACAATCCGCATCATCTGCAGAGGCGTGCGGTCGTCGTGACAGGCGTAGCCATTGTCGGCAACCTGACGGAATGGCACGAGCGCGAGCACCGGGCCAGCCGGGCTACCAGAAACCTGGCTGGCGAGGGCGTTGAGGTCGCTGACGGTGGTGACCATTCCAGAGAGCACGTCGACCGTGTCCGGGGACAATTCGGGACGGTAAATCAAGGCATGGGGCACGGATAGTCGCACAGGCAACAGGTCCACCAGCCGACTCTGACACCGTCGCCGCCCGAGCGGCAACCACTCATTCGGTGAGCAATTCCGGCACGTCAACCTACCCGCTTGAGTGGGGTCGGCCAGGCAGACCGTTGCTAGCGTTCGTCACACCAAGGACGGAAACTTTGACGGCCATGAATATCGGTGAGAATTCGATGGAGATCCCGAAGCTGGTGGTTCAGAAATTCGGTGGCAGCTCGCTGGCGACCGCCGAGCAGGTCCGCCGGGCCGCCGGTACGATCGCGGCGGCACGCCGCGACGGCACCCGCGTGGTCGTCGTGGTCTCCGCCCGCGGTCGGACGACCGACGAACTGATGCGCCTGGCGGCCACCTTCAGCACGCGGCCCGCGCTGCGGGAACTCGATCAGCTCCTGTCGACCGGCGAGATCGCCTCGGCCGCCCTGCTCGCC
>JAFMQQ010000537.1 GCA_017354595.1 Micromonosporaceae bacterium | reverse complement strand
ATCGGCCTGGCGACCAGGGAGCTGGCCGGAGTCCTCAGTGGACTCAGCTACCGCAACCTGGACGAGGAGCCGGACTTCGCCGGTACCAACACCTCGACCGAGGCGCTGGCGAAGGTGGTGGCCGACCGGCTAGCGGAACGCGTACACGCGGGTGCGTTGGGTGAAGCCGCTCGCGAACTCGCCGGCATCATGGTTACCCTGCGCGAGTCACACATCGCCTGGGCCAGCTATGACCGGGAGCTCTGACATGAGTCGTAACCGGACTGTCCACATTGTACTTCCCAACAACATCGACGATCACGAGCACCCCAGCGGTGGGAACCTGTACGACCGCCACCTGCTGCGTGGCCTGACCGCGGCCGGCTGGTCGGTGCAGGAGCATCCGATCCGTGGCTCCTGGCCGGCGGCCGTGCCGGCCGCGCACGCCGCGCTGGCCCGGATGCTGGCCACCCTTCCGGACAACGCGCTGGTGATGCTCGACGGTCTGGTCGCCTCGGGCGTGCCCGAGGTGCTGGTACCGGAGGCGAAGCGGCTGCGCCTGGTGGTGCTCATGCACATGCCCCTGGCCGGCGCGGCGGCGGGCGACCCGGGGGAGCGGGACGTGCTGCGCGCCGCGGCCGCCGTGGTGACCACCAGCGCGTGGACCCGGCAGCGGCTGCTGGAGCTGTACCAGCTGCCTGGCAAGCCGGTACACGTCGCCACGCCCGGTGTGGATCCGGCCCCGCCGGGTACCGGCTCGGCCGGCGGCGACCGGCTGCTCTGCGTCGCCGCGGTCACCCGGCAGAAGGGGTACGCGGTGCTCGCCGAGGCGCTGGCGCAGGTCGCCGACGCGCCGTGGAGCTGCCTGTGCGTCGGCAGCCGGGAGCGGGAACCCGAGTTCGTGGCCGAGCTGGAAGAGAAACTGGACGGCTACGGCCTTGCGGAGCGGGTCCAGCTGCTCGGGGTACGCACCGGGGAGAAGCTGGCGGCCAGGTACGCCGAGGCCGACCTGTTGGTACTCGCCTCGTTCGGCGAGACGTACGGCATGGTGGTGACCGAGGCACTGGCCCGGGGCGTACCGGTGCTGGCGACCGAGGTGGGCGGGGTACCCGAGGCGCTGGGCCGGGCGCCGGATGGCGGGCTACCCGGCCTGCTGGTACCGCCGGGCGAGCCGGACGCGCTCGCCCGCGCCTTACGCGCCTGGTTGGCCGACCCGGCCCTGCGCGACCAGCTCCGCGCCCGCGCCAGCGCCCGCCGCGGCACGCTCACCGACTGGTCCGCCACCGCCGAGGCGGTCTCGAAGGCGCTGGCGGCCACGGCCGGATGAGTGGGACGTTCGCCGACTGGCTGACCCTGCGGGAGCCGGCCGATGCGGCGGCCCGGTCGACCCGCCTGGTCGCCCAGCTCCGCGACCACCTCGGCGGGTCCAGCCGTACCGCTGGCGCGCAACCCGCGCGCGAATCCCGGATGGCGATCCACGACCTGGGCGCCGGTACCGGATCGATGTGCCGCTGGCTCGCGCCGCTGCTGCCCGGCCCCCAGCACTGGGTGCTGTACGACCGGGATCCCGGCCTGCTGGCGCTGGCGCGTGCCCGCACCGACGTCATCTCCGCCGACGGGACGCCGGTGACGGTGGAGACCCGGCAGGCCGACATCACCCAGCTGACCGCTGCGGACCTGAAGGAGCCGGCGCTGGTCACCGCGTCCGCACTGCTGGACATGTTGACCGCCGAGCAGCTGGACCGGATCGTGGCCGCCGTGCTGGACGCCGGCTGTCCCGCGCTGGTCACCCTGTCCGTCGTGGGCGAGGTGCTGATGGTTCCGGGCGACCCGTTCGACGGGCCGATCCAGGATGCGTTCAACGCGCACCAGCGCCGTACGGTCGGCGGCGCCGCCCTCCTCGGGCCGGACGCCGTGGGGTACGTCACGAATGCGTTCCGTAGCCGTGGTGCCCGGGTAGAGGCGGACACGACTGTCTGGCGGTTGGGCCCGGCGCAGGCCGAACTGGCCGGCGCCTGGTTCACCGGCTGGGTCGAGGCCGCCTGCGAGCAGTACCCCGAACTCGCCCCGCAGGCCAACGAGTACGCAGGTCGCCGGCTTGCCGAGATTGGGGCCGGCCGGGTCCGGGTACTCGTCCACCACCGCGACATCCTCGTCACCGGCTCTGCGCATCACGGCGGCGAAACCCATTTCGTCGAAGGTGAATGAACTTTATGTGGCTGGTTTCCGTGGCTCTAGGTAACAGCGCGAAGGACGGTATGAGGGAGCCACCTTGCACAGGTTGCGGTCGATGTTGCCCTGGATCCGGATGGTCGGTGGCTTGGCGGTGCTCGCCGTCCTGGTCTGGCGGCTGGGCACCGGACCGTTCCTGCACGGGGTACGGATGATCGACGGCTGGGCTCTCGCCGCTGCGCTGGGTATCGGGGCGCTCACCACGGTCTGCTGCGCGTGGCGGTGGTGCCTGGTCGCCCGGGCGCTGCACATCCGGCTGCCGCTGGGCAGTGCGGTGGCGCACTGCTACCGGGCCACGTTCCTCAACGCCACCCTGCCCGGCGGGGTACTCGGCGATGTCCACCGTGCCGTCAGCCACGGCCGGGACGAGGGCAGCCTCTCGCGTGGCGTGCGCGCGGTCACCTGGGAGCGCTTCGCCGGTCAGGCGGTACAGGCCGTACTGGCACTGGTGATCCTGTTCGCGCTGCCCTCACCGGTACGGTCGCACATGCCGTCGGTGGCCCTGCTCGTGCTGGCCGGCGGGCTCGGCCTGGTGCTGTTGCTGTGGGCGCTGTCGCGCCGCGCGCGCCGGGACGGCACGCCCGATCGGGTCGGCGGCCGGTCGCGCCTCGAACTCGCCCTGGGTACCGCCGTGGCCGACATCCGCGACGGGCTACTGGCCCGGCGCACCTGGCCGGGTGTCGTATTCGCCTCCGCCGTCGTGATCGCCGGCCACGTGGCGACCTTCCTGGTCGCGGCGCGTACCGCGGATGCCACCGTCGCGCCGCTGCGGCTGATACCGCTGGCGATACTCGCCCTGCTCGCCATGAGCCTGCCGCTGAACGTGGGCGGTTGGGGACCGCGCGAAGGGGTGGCCGCCTGGGCCTTCGGCGCGGCCGGTCTGACCGCGAGTGCGGGCATTGCGGTGGCGGTGATCTACGGTGCGCTGGTACTGGTCGCCGCGCTGCCCGGCGCGGGCGTGCTGCTGGTGCAGCGGCTGGCCCGGGCGCCGCGCCGGTCCGCCGGGCAAACCC
>JAFMQQ010000536.1 GCA_017354595.1 Micromonosporaceae bacterium | reverse complement strand
TCCGATGTGTACTGCGCGTCGATCGTGGGCCGGATGGCGCCAAGGTAGTTGCCGAGTTGTAGGGCTCCGGTGGGCTTGAAGCCGCTGATCCGACGGGACATCGTCGCTCCTTTGTGGACAGAGGACGCCCGCCCGGGCAGGTACCGCGACGGCCGCCCGGTCGGGCGGCCGCGATTGTCAGGTGCGCGGAGAAGGGGGCCGCCCGTCAGGGCGCCCACCAGGAGCCGGTGTGCGCGGCAGGTGCCGCGGGGCTCATCCGCATGCGGCCACTCTATCCGGCAGCCGTCGGCGCCCGGCCGCCATTCAGGCCGCCTCCCTACCGGCGATGCCGGCGTCGGCGTTGACGCCCACCCCGCACCAGGCCCGGTCGGTGACCACCACGTGCTCCAGCAGGCGCAGCCCAACGGCGGCCGCGGCGACGGCCACGCATCTGGTCGCCTCGATGTCCGCCGCGGTGGGTAGCGGATCCCCGTCGGGATGGTTGTGGGCCAGCGCGATCGCCTTGCCGTCCCGGCGTAGGGCGGCGACGATCACCTCACGTACCGGTACCAGTGCCCGCTGCGACGAGCCCTCGCTCACCACCTCGCAGCCGAGCACCCGGCCGGCGTTGTTACAGACCACCAGCACCAGGCGCTCGCGACTGCGCCCGCGCAGCAGCGGCAGTACCACGGCCACCAGGTCGGCGGTGGTGGAGATGGTGCGGGACGGGTCCGGCAGATCCGCCCGCCGGCCCAACTCGAAGGCGGCGGCCATCGCCAGCGCCTTGGCCTGACCGATGCCGGCGATCTCGGCGATTTCGCAGGGATGTGCCAGGGCCAGTGCGGTCACCGAGCCGTATCGGGTGAGCAGGCGTTCGGCCAGCTCGTGTGCGCCGCAGCCGGGGCGGCCGCCGGTGCCGAGCAGCACCGCGAGCAGCTCCCGGTCGGCCAGCGCCGCCGGCCCGAGGGCTGCGAGACGCTCACGTGGACGTTCCGAGGTCGGCAGGTCGAGGATCCGCATGGCCGGCAACATACCGGCGGGCTATGACAATTGCGCGCGTGTAGCGCGCCGGCGGCTTGACAATTGCGCGCGTGTAGCGCGCCGGCGGCCCGGCAGATCGCGCGCGCCGGAGGTCCGGCCCGGCCCCGGGAGCGGATCTGAGACGATCTTCTGATGTGGGAGGCAGCGCGCAGGGTCGGCATCATGGGTGGCACCTTCGACCCGATCCACCACGGCCACCTCGTCGCCGCAAGCGAGGTGGCCACCCGGTTCAGCCTCGACGAGGTGGTGTTCGTACCCACCGGGGAACCGTGGCAGAAGGAGGACAAGCGGGTCAGCCCGGCCGAGGACCGGTACCTGATGACGGTCATCGCCACCGCGGCCAACCCCACGTTCACGGTCAGCCGGGTGGACATCGACCGCGGTGGGCCGACGTACACCATCGACACGCTGCGCGACTTGCGTGACCTCTACGGACCGGGTACGGAACTGTTCTTCATCACCGGTGCTGACGCACTGGAGAAGATCCTGTCCTGGAAGGACGTCGACGAGATGTTCTCCCTGGCCCACTTCATCGGCGTCACCCGTCCCGGGTTCCGGCTCTCCGACGACCATCTGCCCGCGGATACGGTCAGCCTGGTGCAGGTACCGGCGATGGCGATCTCCTCCACCGACTGTCGGGAGCGGGTCGCGGCCGGGCTGCCGGTCTGGTACCTGGTACCCGACGGCGTGGTCCAGTACATCATCAAGCGCCACCTGTACCGGTAACCGGCGCGCGGCGGACCCCGCCCGTTCCGGGTCGCCTGTGAGAGGCTTGGGGCGGTACCCGTCAGGTCAGGGAAGGAGCCTGGTGCCCGCATCCGAGCGCGCCATCGAGCTGGCGCTGGCCGCCGCGCAGGCCGCCGCCGACAAGAAGGCCGAGAACATCGTCATCATCGACGTCGCCGACCAACTGGTGATCACCGACCTGTTCCTGGTCGCCTCGGCACCTAACGAGCGGCAGGTGCTGGCGATCGTCGATGCGATCGAGGAACGGCTGCTGGCGCTTCCGGAGCGGGCCAAGCCGGTACGCCGGGAGGGCGAGCGGGGCGGGCGGTGGGTGCTGTTGGACTACGTCGACCTGGTGATCCACGTGCAGCACAACGAGGAGCGGGAGTTCTACGCCCTGGACCGGCTGTGGAAGGACTGCCCGACGATTCCGTTCGTTGACCGGGACCTGGCTCAACGGGGCCTGGCTGACCGGGACCGGGCCGACTGGGATCTGGTCCGCGCCGACGGCGCGCAGCGGTGACGCGACCCATCGAACCAGCATCGCCCGCCGAGGTCGCAGCGCCAGCCGAGATCGATGGGCCCGCCGAGGTCGATGGGCCAGCCGCGCAGCCGGCCGAGGTTGCCGGGCCGGCCGGACAGCCGGCCCCGGGCCCACCCACCAGGCTGATCATCTGGCGGCACGGGCAGACCGCGTGGAATGTCGAGGACCGTATCCAGGGCCAGCTCGACATCGACCTGGACGAGACCGGGGTGGCTCAGGCGCGCGCGGCCGCCGCCCGGCTGGCGACGGTACGGATCGACGCGATCGTCTCCAGCGACCTGGGCCGGGTCACCCGTACCGTGGACGAACTGGTGGCGCTCACCGGGCTGCCGGTACGGCTGGATCGCCGGCTGCGGGAACGGAACTTCGGCGAGTGGCAGGGGCTCACCGGTCTTGAGGTGCCCCAGCGGTACCCGGAGCAGAGCGTACGGTGGCGCGCTGGCGAGCCGATCGGCGACTGCGGTGTGGAGGAGCTGGACGAGCTTGCGAAGCGCGTCACCGAAGCGCTGCACGATGCCGCGGCACTCGCGCCGGGCGGCACCGTGGTCGTGGGTACGCACGGCGCGGCGGCGAAGTACGGCGTAGCCGGGCTGCTCGGCTGGCCGGCCGCGGTCATCCGGACCTTCGGCACGCTGGGCAACTGCCACTGGACCGAGCTGCGGTTCGACCGGGTACGCGGCTGGCTGCTGCGCTCGCACAACCTGAGCTGAGGGAGGAACCGGTCGCGTCCCGGTCGCGTCCGACCGACATGGGTCATCGTCTTGTCACCACTGCACTGGCGGTGCTGCTCGCTGGAGGGCTCGCCGCCTGCGGCGCTGCCGCCGACAACACCGGATCGGGAGCCAGTCCGGCGCCCGGGGGTGGTGTCTCGACCGCGCCGCCCGGCCTGGGAGGTACGGTCCCGTCCGGGCCGATCCGGACCCTGCCACCGACCGGAAAGC
>JAFMQQ010000535.1 GCA_017354595.1 Micromonosporaceae bacterium | reverse complement strand
CGCGACATCGGCGAGGAGAGCCGGCATGCTCGATCTCGAACCGCCGTTCCGCCCGATCCGGCGACGGGACGGTCACCTTCCCCTGGAGGATCTCGGGCTGATCGGCGATGGCGCCACGACCGCGCTGGTCGGCCTCGACGGCAGCATCCCGTGGCTGTGCGTACCCGGCTTCGACGACGATCCGCTGTTCTGCGGGCTGCTCGACAATGAGCGGGGCGGGCAGTTCCGGGTGGCACCGGAGGGACTGCTCGAGGCGCGGCAGCGGTACGAGCCGGATACCGGCGTACTGGTGACCGAGTTGCGTACCGCCACCGGGCTGGTACGCGTCACCGACGCCTTGGTGCTGCGCGCCGGAGCGGACCTCACCGACGACGCACCGGCCAACCGTGGCGAACTGGTGCGGTTGGCGGTGGTACTGGCGGGCAGCGTACGGCTGCGGGTCGAAGTCGAGCCGCGTGGCGGTGGCCGGGCCCGGCCCGCGGTCAGCGGCCTGGAGGTACACGCCGCCCGCCGGCCGGACCTGCGGCTGCACCTGCGCTGCAACCGTCCGCTCGCCGGCCTGCGCGCAACGTACGACCTGGCCCAGGGTGACCGGCTCGACCTGGCCCTGTCCTGGGGCCGGTTCCGCCGCCACCACCGCTTCGACGCCGAGGCGATGCTCGGTGCCACGGCCAGTGCGTGGCGCAGGTGGATGACCAACTTCAGCTACGCCGGTCCGCAGGAGCCGTTGGTACGCCGCGCCGCGATCACGCTGAAGCTGTGCGACCACTGGGTCAACGGCTCGGTGGCCGCGGCGCCGACCTCCTCCCTGCCGGCACCGGTCGGCGGGCAACGCAACTGGGACTACCGGTACGCCTGGATCCGCGACGCCGCGTACGCCGTCTTCGCGCTGCGCCGGATCGGCTTCGCCGACGAGGCCGACGCCTTCCTCGGCTGGGTGCTGGACGCCTTCGAGCAGAGCCGGTGGCCCCGGATCATGTACACCCTCGCCGGTGGACCGGTTCCCGACGAGTGGACCGACGACGACCTGTCCGGGTACCGGCGCTCGGCACCGGTGCGGTGGGGCAACGGCGCGCTCGACCAGCGGCAGCACGATGTCTACGGCGAGGTACTCGACTGCGCCGACCAGTGGGCGCGGGCCGGTGGCCGGCTCGAGCCCGCCCTGTGGGCCGGGCTCTCCCACCTGGCCGACACCGCCGAGCAGGCCTGGTTGCAGCCGGATCAGGGCATCTGGGAGATCCGCAGCGAGGGTCGGGTCTTCACCTACTCGGCCGGCCTGTGCCAGGTCGCGCTCGACCGGGCGGCCACCGTCGCGCAGCGGTACGGCCTGCCCGGCCCGGTACACCGATGGCGATCCACCGCCGACCACATCCGCGATACGATCCTGGACCAGTCCTGGAACGAGAAGGCCCAGACGCTGTGCGAACACCTCGACGGCGAGGGCGGGGTCGACGCCAGTCTGCTGGCCTTGCCGCTGCGGCAGGTGATGCCGGCCGACCATCCCCGGATGGTGGCCACCACCAAGGCCATCGCCGAACGCCTCGACGCGGGTGGCGGCCTGCTCTACCGGTACCTGCACGACGACTCACCGGACGGCCTCTCCGGCGACGAGGGCGCCTTCCTGCTGTGCAGCTTCTGGATGGTGGACAACCTCGCCGGCCAGGGGCGCCTCGATGAGGCCGAAGAGCTGTACACCGCCTTGTGCGCCAAGGCGAGCCCGCTCGGCCTGCTCTCCGAACAGGTCAACCCGTCCACCGGCGAGCTCGCCGGCAACTTCCCTCAGGCATTCAGCCATATCGGTATCGTCGCCAGCGGCGTCACGCTGGCCCGGGCCCGAACAAAGGGTGACGGTCTCCGCCGGCGGGGTGGGTGGAGCCGGCGACAAGGAGGTGACTCGGAATGATCGATCGGCTCGCCATCCTCGGTGCCACCGGTGATCTCAGCGCGCGGTACCTGTTGCCCGCGCTGGCCTGCCTGCGCGCCGGCGGTATGCTCGGCGACCGGTTCGAACTGGTCGCGGTCGGTCGGGACGACTGGTCCGACAACGGGTTCCGCGACTGGGCCGCAGCCCGGCTGGACCGGCACGCCACCGATGTCAGCGATCGGGCCAAGGCCGAAGTGGTCGCGGCGACCAGCTACCGCAGGGCCGATGTCACCGACCCGGCCAGCATGGCCACCGTGGTCGGTGGCGGCCCGGTCGCGGCTTACCTGGCGCTGCCGCCATCGGTCTTTCCGGCGGCCGTCACGGCACTGCACCAGGCGGGTACCGCCGCCGGCAGCGTCATCGTGCTGGAGAAGCCCTTCGGCGAGGACCTGGCGAGCGCGGTCGAACTCAACCAACTGCTCGCCGATCGGTACCCGGAGCGCTCCATTTTCCGGGTCGACCACTTCCTGGCCATGGCGACGGTCCAGAACATCCTCGGCATCAGGCTCGCCAACCGGTTCCTGGAGCCGATCTGGAACAGCGCGCATATATCCACAGTGGACATCGTCTGGGATGAGTCCCTGGCGCTAGAGGGCCGGGCCGGGTACTACGACGGGGTCGGTGCGCTGAAGGACATGCTACAGAACCACCTGCTGCAGGTGCTGTGCCTGGTGGCGATGGAGCCGCCGGTCAGCCTCGGCGACCGGGACCTGCGCGACCGCAAGGTGGACGTGCTGCGCTGCATCCGTCCGCTGACGCCAGAGGACGCCGCCGACCGTACCCGCCGGGCGCGGTACACCAGCGGGCGGATCGGCGACCGGGTGGTCCCCGCGTACCTCGACGAGGAAGGCGTCGATCCGCAGCACCGCACCGAGACCTTCGCCGAGATGCGGCTCGAACTGGACAACTGGCGCTGGCCCGGAACGGCCTTCCGGCTGCGTACCGGCAAGGCGTTGCGGCACAACCGCAGAGAGGTGGCTGTCCACTTCAGACCTGTACCACACCTGCCGTTCGGTGGCGCGCAGGCACAACCCAACGTGCTGCGCTTCGGGCTCGAACCGGAGAGCGTCGCGCTGCACCTGACCGGTACCGGCGGCCACGACGGGACACTCGCCCCGCTGGTCCTCGCGGCCCAACCGGAGCAGGGCAACCTGCCGCCGTACGCGCGGCTGCTGCTCGACGTCCTGGGCGGCAATCCGGCGCTCTCGATCCGGGCGGACGAGGCCGAACTCTCCTGGCGCGTGGTGACTCCGGTGCTGGACGCCTGGGCCAAGGACCTGGTTCCGTTGCAGGAGTACCCCGCCGGCT
>JAFMQQ010000102.1 GCA_017354595.1 Micromonosporaceae bacterium | reverse complement strand
CGCCGACCACTTCATCAAGGTGCACCTGAGCGAGGTGGCCGACGGCAAGACCTATGCACAGGTCAGCAGCGAGGCTCAGGCGAACCCGAGCGACACCAAGCTGCAGGGCGAGGTCAACACCTTGTTCAAGGGTGAGACGCTGCGCAGCATGCTGCTCAACGCGTACGCCTTCTGGAAGATCGGCCAGATCGCGCTGTACTCGGCGATCATCGCCTTCGTGCTGGGCGGGCTGATGCTGGTCCTGACCATCTTCGGCTTCGTGCACCTGCGCCGGGTCGACCCGGCCGTGGAGCTGCTGTCGCCGAAGCAGCACGCCGGGCGGGTCACCAAGGATGCACAGCCGGCCAACGCCTGAGCGCAGGCCTCCGACCGCCGTCGCCGACCAGGACCGGGCCGGCGGCGGCGGATCTGCCTGCGCCACCGCCCAAGCCCTCCGGCATGGTCGTCTCGAATTGCCGGTACCGCGGAGGGCGGTCAGGCCCTCCAGCCCTGGCCGATCGCCGGCCATCGTTGCAGGCTTTAGCCAGGGCTCCATGGGATTACGAGTCTCCGGGAGAGTGCCATGACCGGACAGCCGAGCAGACGGATCGTCATCGGTGTCCAGGACAGCACAGCTGGCCTGCGGGCACTGCGATGTGGTGTGGCGCAGGCGCGCAGGATGGGCGCCGAGGTGTATGCCGTGCGTGCCTACGCGGGTGGCGGCCCCGGCGCCGGGTACCCGGTGGCAGAGGTGCGTGTCGATCTGAGCGTGCGCGCCGCGGAGCTGGCCCGTGATGTGCTGCTGCGCGCCGCCGGTGGGCTGCCGCCCGGCCTCGCGGTGCACGCCGTCGGGATGGACGGTGCCCCCGGTCGGGTGCTGGTCGCCTTCGCCGACCGCGACGACGACCTGCTCGTGGTCGGGGACGCGCAGCGGGCCGGGGTCTGCCGGCTGCGCTCCGGCTCGGTGGCGCGGTACTGCGTACGCCACGCCGTCTGTCCCGTCCTGGTGGTGCCCGCGCCGGCGCTGGCCCGGGTCAGCGGACACGAGATCACCCGCGAGGCGCAGCGCCTGATCGACGCAGCCTGATACACAGGGAGGCGTGATGCAAGCACAGCCGGCCGCTCGCGTGGTGGTCGGGGTCGCCGACTCGATGGCGGGCCTGGAGGCGTTGCGGGTGGCGGTGGATGAGGCGCGCCGTCGAGGTGTGAAGCTCTATGCGGTACGCGCCTGGCGGCTGCCCGGCAACTGGCCCGGAGCCCAGATGCGGCAGTGGTCCCAGGAGATGGTCGCGGAGGAGACGGCCCGGCTCAACGAGGCGTTCGCGATGGCGATGGGCGGGGTACCGGCGGAGGTACCCGTGGAGCTGATCGTCGCCGAGGGCGTACCCGGTCCGACCCTGGTCTCCCAGGCGATCGGGGAGGACGACCTGATCGTGGTCGGCACCCCGACCCGGGGGCGCGGCTGGTCGGTGACGGGGGTGGCGCAGTACTGCCGGCGCCACGCCGGCTGCCCGGTGCTGGTCGTACCACCGCCGTCGATGGCCCGGCTGGGCCGGCCGAGGGCGCTGGCCCGCCGGCTGCGCCGTTCGCTGTCGCATGAGATCCGCATCTGAGCCGTACCCGGAGTCGGGCCTCGATCTGCGCACCTGCCTGCTCTGACTGGAATCGCGCTGACCGGTACCGGTGCAGAGCATGCGGCCCGATCAGTGCGGGCCCAAGGTCCCGCGGCCTCGGGGTCGGATGCCACTGCGTTGGCGCGCCGGCATTAGGCACGCTTCTGGTGGAGTACGGCGTGCCCGGCGAGGGCGCGCCGAGCCAGTAGGCGTGGGCCGCGGGACGGGAGCCGGCGATGACGATGACCCCTGCCCGGTACCGGGTGACCGACCGGCGGGTGGAGACGGCCGACACGGTGACTCTGGAACTGCACCCGCTGGACACGCCGATCGAGGCGCCACTCCCCGGCCAGTTCACGATGATCTATGTGTACGGCGTGGGCGAGGTGCCGATCTCGGTGAGCGGCCTGGCCGGTGCCCGGGGGATCGTGCACACGGTGCGCGCGGTCGGCGCGGTGACCGACGCGGTCTGCGCGGCCGGCCCGGGTGACCTGCTCGGCCTGCGCGGCCCGTTCGGCACCGACTGGGGGGTACCGGCACCGGCGGGGCACGACCTGGTCATCATGGCCGGTGGCATCGGGCTGGCGCCGCTGCGCCCGGTGATCCGGCACGCGATCGTGCAGCGGCACCGGTACGGTCGGGTCGCGGTGCTGATCGGTGCCCGTACCCCGGGCGAGCTGTTGTATCCGGACGAGTACGGGTCCTGGCGGGATGCCGGCCTGGAGGTACTGGTCACTGTGGACCGTGCGGACGGCGGCTGGCCCGGGCGGGTCGGGGTGGTCACCACGCTGATGGACGCGGTGCGCTTCGATCCGGCCGCGGCGACCGGGTTCGTCTGCGGACCCGAGCTGATGATGCACTTCGGGGCGCTGGCGCTGACCGATCGTGGCCTGCCGCCCGCCGCGGTACGGGTGTCGCTGGAACGCAACATGCGCTGCGGTATCGCGCTGTGCGGGCACTGCCAGCTCGGTCCGCTGCTGGTCTGCCGGGATGGTCCGGTGGTCGGCTACGACCGGGCCGCCCCGCTGATGGCCGTCAAGGAGTTGTGATGGGTACCGGTCCAACGCTGGCCGTCTGGAAGTTCTCCTCCTGCGACGGCTGCCAGCTGTCCCTTCTGGACTGTGAGGACGAGTTGCTGGCGGTCGCCGGGCGGGTGCGGATCGCGTACTTCCTGGAGGCGACCCGGGCCACCGCCGGCGGCCCGTACGACGTGTCCCTTGTGGAGGGATCGGTCACCACGCCACACGACGTGGAGCGGATCCACCAGATCCGGGACCAGTCGAAGCTGCTGGTCGCCATCGGTGCCTGCGCCACCGCCGGCGGTATCCAGGCACTGCGCAACTTCGCCGACGTGGAACAGTTCCGGTCGGTGGTGTATCCGAGCCCGGAGTACCTGTCCACACTGGACACCTCGACACCGGTCTCCGCACACGTCGAGGTGGACCTGGAGCTGGTCGGTTGCCCGATCGACCGGCGGCAGCTGCTGGAGACACTCGGCGCCATCCTCGCCGGGCGCCGGCCGGACCTGCCCGGGCACAGTGTCTGCTTCGAGTGCAAGGCGCGCGGGACTCCCTGTCTTCTGGTGGCGGGCGGCGTACCCTGCCTGGGCCCGGTCACCCGCGCCGGCTGCGGAGCGCTCTGCCCGGCGTACGGCCGCGGCTGCTTCGGCTGCTTCGGCCCGGCCGCGACACTGAACCCGCCGGCGCTGGTGGCCCGGCTGACCGAACTGGGCCTGTCACCGCGCGAGGTGACCCGCGTATTCCGCACCTTCAACGCGGCGGCGCCGGCCTTCGCCGCCGCCGCTGCCCCGGAGGAGGCGGAGGTATGACTCACCGCGATCGGTCCCTGTCGGTTGCCGGGCTGGCCCGGGTCGAGGGCGAGGGCGCGATGCACGTACGGGTCCGCGGCGGCCGGGTCGCCGACGTGCAACTGGAGATCTACGAGCCACCGCGCTTCTTCGAGGGCTTCCTGCGCGGCCGGGGGCACACCGAGGTACCCGACATCACGGCCCGAATCTGCGGGATCTGCCCGGTGGCGTACCAGCTTTCGGCCTGCGCGGCGATCGAGGACGCCTGCGGCGTCACGGTCGGCGGTACGGTGGCCGACCTGCGCCGGCTGCTGTACTGCGGCGAATGGATCCAGAGCCACGCGTTGCACATCTACCTGCTGCACGCGCCGGACTTCCTCGGCTACGACGGTGCGGTCGAGATGGCCAGGGACCACCGCTGGATTGTGGAGCGGGGGCTGGCGATCAAGAAGGTGGGCAACCGGCTGATGGAGGTCATCGGCGGGCGCGCCATCCACCCGATCAACGTGCGGGTGGGCGGCTTGCACCGGGTACCGCCGGCGAGCGAACTGCGCGCCCTGATCGACCCGCTGCGCCGGGCGCTGGCCGACGCGGTATCCACAGTGGACTGGGTGGCCGGGTTCGACTTCCCGCAGTTCGAGCACGACCACGAGCTGCTCGCCCTGGTGCAGCCCGGCAGCTACGCGATCGAGTCGGGTACGCCGCGGACCGACCGCGGTCTGGTGTTCGCCGTCTCCGACTTCGAGCGGCACATCATCGAGGAGCAGGTGCCGCACTCGACCGCGCTGCACGCCCGGCTCGCCGGCCGCGGCCGGTACCTCACCGGCCCGCTCGCCCGGTACACGCTGAGCCGGCAGTGGCTCTCGCCGGTGGCCCGCGAGGCGGCCGACCGGGCCGGGCTCGGCGAGCAGTGCCGCAACCCGTTCCGCAGCATCGTCGTGCGGGCGGTGGAGACGGTGTACGCGATCGAGGAGGCGCTGCGGCTGATCGCGGCGTACCAGCCGCCGGCGGCGCCGGCGGTGCCGGTACCGGCCCGCGCGGCGGTCGGCTTCGGCGCGACCGAGGCACCGCGGGGCACCCTGTTCCACCGGTACGGGCTGGCCGCCGACGGTACCATCGCCACCGCCCGGATCGTGCCGCCGACCTCGCAGAACCAGGCGTCCATTGAGGACGATCTGCGCCGGTTCGTCGAGGGCCGGCTGGAGCTCTCCGACCACCAGCTCACCCACGACTGCGAGCAGGCGATCCGCAACTATGACCCGTGCATCTCCTGCGCCACGCACTTCCTCGACCTGACCATGCTGCGGGAGGCGTGATGTGCGTCGCCTATCCGGCCCGGGTGCGCGCGGTGCATGACGGAACCGCACAGGCTCTGGTGCGCGGTCGCGAGGTACTGGTGCTGCTGCTCGGTCTTGCCGAGTCACCTGCGGTGGGGGACTGGCTGCTGGTGCAGTCCGGCATCGCACTGTCCATCATGGACGCTGGGCAGGCCGCCGAGCTGGAACAGCTGCTCGACGAGGCCGGTTGGTCGGCCGGGAGCCTGGCATGACCCCTGGACCGCTGCTGTTCGCCCGGTACGCGTACCCACCCAACAGCCTTGGCTACTGCGGACCGGATGACAGCCGGGCACTGCTGGAGTACGCGGCTGCCGGTGTCGCCGACGCCGGCCTGGTCGCGCTGGAGCGGCGGTTCGCCGGTGCCTGGCCGTACCTGTCGCTGATCGCCGCGGCCAACCGGTGCCCCGACCCGCTGGACGCCCGGGTGGTGGAGGCGTACTGGCTCGGCGGGCCGATGCTGGAGCGGGTTCCGGCCGGGCTGCTCGCCCGCCACGTCGCGGACCGCTTCGGCGCCACGGTCGGGCCGCGTACCGGCGACCTGGTCCGGCTGGCGGGCAGCGGTGGCCGAGCACACCACAACTTCCACGTCTTCTCCGTGTACCCGTGGGTCGGTCTGCTGCGCGCGGGGCATGTGGCGCAGCCGCTGCGGGTGCTGGACTACTGCCGGGTCCGGTGGGGCACCGTCTCCTCCGTCCACGATGGACAGGCCGTGGTCCGGGTACGCAAGCTGTGCTGGACCGGCCGGGAGCTGGCGCTGGGCGGGGTCCAGACGCAGACCGCCACGCTGGCGACCGCCGGTGGCCGGCTCGCCCCGCGGGTACGCCCCGGCGACCGGGTCGCCCTGCACTGGGACTGGGTGTGTGACGTGCTGGCCCCGTGGCAGGCCAGCGCGCTGCACCATTACACGCTCGGCCAGTTGCGGGTCGCCAACCACGCACTGCGCCGGCCGGTCGCCGACCGGGTACTGGGATAGCGGAGGCGGATATGTCGGTACTGCTGCGGAGCCTCGGACCACTGGTGGAACGGCTGCGGGCGGACGGGTACCGGGTGATGGGCCCGACCGTACGCGACGGTGCGATCGTGCTCGCCGAGCTCGACTCCGCCGACGAACTGCCGTACGGCTGGGAAACCACCACCGGCCCCGGCCGGTACCGGCTGCACCGCCGCGACGACCGCGCCGCGTTCGCGCACGCCGCCGGCCCGACCTCGTGGCGCAGCTTCCTGCACCCCGCCAAGCGTCCACTCTGGACAGCCGATCGGGACCTGGCCGTCACCGAGCCGCAGCCGCAGCCGCAGCCACGCTACGCCTTCCTCGGCGTACGCGCCTGCGACCTGCACGCGATCGCGGTGACCGATCGGGTGCTCGGCAAGGTGGACGGTGAGTACGCCCGCCGCCGCGCCGCATTGTTCATCGTCGCCGTCGCCTGCACCGAGCCCGGGGCCACCTGCTTCTGCGCCTCGGCCGGGCAGGGGCCGGGTCTGGACGGCGCCGGGTGCGATCTGGCCATGACCGAGTTGGCGGATGGTGCCTCGGTCCGGTACGTCGTCGAGGTCCGCTCCGCGGCCGGTGGGGCCGTGCTCTCCGCGATCCCGACCGAGGCGGCCGACGCGTGGGAGGTGAACAGCGCGCGGGAGGCGGTGAAACTCGCCGCCGGCCGGATGGGTCGCAGCCTGCCCGAGGTGGATCTGCGCGAGCTGCTGGCCGGCGCGCTGGACCACCCGCGATGGGACGAGGTGGCCGACCGGTGCCTTGCCTGCGCCAACTGCACCATGGCCTGCCCGACGTGTTTCTGCACCACCGTTGTGGACAGCACCGACCTGACCGGCGACCACGCGGAGCGCTGGCTGCGCTGGGACTCCTGCTTCGACCTGGACTACTCCTACCTGCACGGTGGCCCGGTGCGCGTCTCCACCCGCAGCCGGTACCGGCAGTGGCTGACGCACAAGCTGGGTACCTGGCACGACCAGTTCCGCGAGTCCGGGTGTGTCGGGTGTGGACGGTGCATCACCTGGTGCCCGGTGGGCATCGATATCACCGAGGAAGTGGCCGCGCTCGCGGCCGGTACCCAAGTGGAGGGATGAATATGAAGAGCAGGGCCATTCGCGCGGGTGTTCCGATAGCGTTCGGCACGGCGGCGATCAGCGGTGTATCGGTCTTCGTCAACGGGTACGGGGTGCGTGCGGTACCGGACGCGACGGTGTACACGACGTCGAAGAACCTCATCGCCGCTGTGGTTCTGGCGCTGCTCTTCGGTGTGGTGGCCACGCTCACCCGCGCCGGCCGGCGTTCCGGCGACCGGCCCCCACCCAGCAGGAGCCAGCTGGCCGGACTGGCCGCGGTCGCCGTGGTCGGCGGCAGCGTACCGTTCGTGCTCTTCTTCGAGGGCCTGGCCCGCGCATCCTCGACCCACGCCTCCTTCATCCAGAAGACACTCGTGGTCTGGGTGGCGCTGCTCGCCCTGCCGCTGCTGGGCGAGCGGCTGCGGGTCATGCACGTCGCGGCGATGGGTCTGATCGTCGGTGGGCTGGTGGCGCTCGACGGTGGGCTGGCCGGTTTCCGGCTGGGCGACGGTGAACTGCTCATCTTCGCGGCCACCTTGATGTGGGCGGTCGAGGTGATTCTGGTACGCCGCCTGTTGCGTGGTGTCGCGCCTTCGACGGTCGCGTTGAGCCGGATGGGTGGCGGGGTGCTGCTTCTGCTGGTCTGGTGCGCGGCGACCGGCAAGCTCGGCCCGCTGGTACACCTGGGTACCCGGGGCTGGGTCTGGTCGCTGGCTACCGGCGTGCTGCTCGCCGGCTATGTGGCGACCTGGTTCACCGCGCTGGCGTACGCGCAGGCGCTGGATGTCACCGCGATCCTCGCAGCAGGGGCACCCATCACCGCTCTACTGTCTCTTGTGGTCAAAGGCACGCCGCTGCCGGCGCTGGGCGCCTGGGGAACCGTGCTCGTCACGGCCGGCGCCGCCCTGGTCGGCGCCGCCGCCTGGCACACCGCCACCAGCGGGCGGCGCAGCCCGGCACTCTCCTGAGATACGACGCTGTTGGACTCCTGACACGCAGCGTTGCCGGGCCAAGAGACGACCGGCTATGCCTTCGGTCGAGCCCCGTCATCACGATGGACCGGGGTGGGCACCGCTATCGCTGGGCTGTTGCTTTCGTACCTTGCGCTCTCCGGTGCTGGCGCTCGGGGTGGGGTGTGGGGGTGCTGGCTGCTTTGCTCTGCTTACCGGTGCGCATCACCTTTGGGGTGAGTGGGCGGGTCGTCCATTTGGTGTAGCGCCGGAGTAAGCAGAGCAAAGCAGCGGCGCACTGCTTACCCCACCCCGCGGGGAGTACCCGACCGCCGTGTCCGGTGTGGGCCTGGATGCGTCGACAATCCTGAAGCCGGACGGGGTCGGCGTGGAATCGCGGTGGACGGCGGGTGGTTGGACAGGGTTCGCTCGACCGTTGGATGAAGGGAGCCAGTAAGCATGCGTATCCGTGCCCTGACCCGTCACCTGCCCACCACCGCCCGTTTCGGCGCCATCGGCGCCATCCTGGCCACCCGGCTGGCGGTCGGTCCCCTGGTCGGCGACACCACCGGCCCGACCTCGGTCAGCCCCGACGCGCTGAACGCCGGCGCGGCCGTGGTGGCCGCGCAGCACCCGGCGCCGACCCAGGCGCAGTTGAGCCCGCTGCCGGTCACTGCCGCGCAGTCCAGCATTCCGCTGGACGCCGAGCAGACCCACAACGCCGCACAGATCGTGGCGGCGGCCAAGAAGATGCACCTGCCGCCGCGGGCCGCGGTCATCGCCGTGGC
>JAFMQQ010000534.1 GCA_017354595.1 Micromonosporaceae bacterium | reverse complement strand
GGTACGGCACCTCGACCTTCGCCAGCATCTCCTCCTGCCAGCCGAGCAGCCGCTCGTGCTCGGCGGCCGCCTGCTCCGGCCGGCAGTAGGAGAACATCTCCACCTTGTCGAACTGGTGCACCCGCAGGACGCCGCGTACGTCCTTGCCGTGCGAGCCGGCCTCGCGGCGGAAGCAGGTGGACCACCCCGCGTACCGGCGCGGGTGTTCCAGGTCGAGAATCTCCCCGCTGTGGTATGCCGCCAGTGGCACCTCCGAGGTACCGACGAGGAACAGGTCGTCGGCCTCCAGCCGGTACACCTCGCTGGCATGCTCGCCGAGGAAGCCGGTTCCCTCCATCGACTCCGGCTTGACCAGCACCGGCGGGATGACCGGTGTGAAGCCGTACTCGATGGCCTGCGCGATGGCCAGCTGCAGCATGCCGAGCTGGAGCAGGGCGCCGACACCGGTGAGGTAGTAGAAGCGGCTGCCGGCGACCTTCGCGCCGCGCTCCATGTCGAGCGCGCCCAGCCCTTCGCCGATCTCCACGTGATCGCGGGGTGCGGCGATCTCCGGGACCTCGCCGACCTCACGGAGCACCACGAAGTCGTCCTCGCCGCCGGGCGGCGCACCCTCGACCACGTTGGGCACCGCCAGATGCGCCGTGCGCAGCCGGGCCTCGGCGGCGTCCACTTCGGACTGTGCCGCCTTGACCAGATCGGAGAGCTCCTTTGCCCGGGTCAGCAGGGCCGGCCGCGTTTCGGCGGTGGCGCGCGGGATCTGCTTGCCGAGCTGGTTCTGCTCGGCGCGTACCTCCTCGAAGGCTGCGACCGCGGCGCGCCGGGCCGCGTCGGCGGCGAGCAGTTCGTCCACAAGGGACTCGGAGGCGCCGCGCCCACGCTGGCTGGCCCGTACCCGGTCCGGATCCTCGCGCAACAGCCGCAGATCAATCACGACCCGTGAGCCTACCCTGTGTACTGCGGCGAAGCCGGGGGTTATCTGCCAGGCCCGAGCAGGCGCTGGTCGATCGCGGGCGCGGCGGTAACCGTGAGATCCAGCGGCTGTTCGGGCACCTGCTCCGGCGGGCGCCGCTGCGCGACCACCGGCACCCGGGTCCGCCGGGGCTCGCGCAGGCTGAGCACTAGGGCGGCCACGATCGCGCAGAGTGCCGCACCGGCGGCGTACGGACCGGGGCCGACGCTGACGCTGACGGCCCGGTCGACCAGCCCGATCTGGCTGATGCTGCTCAGCGGCGAGAGCAGCCCGCGGATCAGGCCGGCGAGCAACACCGCGAGACCCGCGGCCACGCCGATCCCGGCGAACGCCAGGCTCCGCCGGTTCGCCGGCCGCGCCACCAGAGCGGCGCCGGCGAACCCGAGCAGCGGGAGCAGCCCGAGGTCATAGGCGATGACCGCGGCCACCGACATGCTCTCCAGGTAGAGGCTCGGGAACGAACTCGGCGGCGTATCGATCGGGTTGCCGGTGGGGCCGGTGATGCTGGCGATGTGCCCCCACGAGACCACCTGGGCCACGATGAGGCCCGCCACACCCAGCACGATCAGTCCCAGCGCGACCGGTCGGTCCAGCCAGCCGATGGTCACCCGGCGCCGGTCGGCGGCGGGCCCCTCCGCCGGGGAGGCCGATCCCAGCCAGGAGTTGCCGGTACCCCACTCGACGGTATCCACGCCTGACATGATGTCACGCCCTGCCGGCATCGCGAGCCGGCCAACGCCGCCGATCCGTCGCACCACCGGCCGTATTGGGCTAGCGTCGCTAGCATGCCGACTCGTACCTCATCCGCACAGTGGCAGGGCACGCTCCGCGAAGGCGCCGGGACCATGCGCCTGGGTTCCGGGGCGTACGAAGGGCAGTACTCGTTCAAGTCCCGGTTCGAATCCGGCGACGGTACCAACCCGGAGGAGCTGATCGCGGCGGCGCACGCCGGCTGCTACTCGATGGCTCTGTCCAACATGCTCAGCCAGGCCGGGCACCCGCCGACCTCGGTACGGACCACCGCGGCGGTCCACCTCGGTCCGGTCGAGGGCGGGTTCGCCATCACCCGGATCGACCTGGACACCACCGGCGAGGTGCCCGGCATCAACGAGACCGAGTTCCTCAAGCACGCCGAGGCGGCCAAGGCAGGCTGCCCGGTCTCCAAGGCCCTCTCCGCAGTGGAGATCACGCTCAACGCGAAGCTGGCCTGACCCGGGTGGACCGGGCGGCGCCGGAGATTGACCAGAACCGATTCGAAGAACTGGTCGGTGACGCGCTCGACGACGTCCCTCCGGAGCTGCTCGACCTGCTGGACAACGTGGTCTTCCTGGTGCAGGACGATCCGCCGGAGGACGACCCCGACCTGCTCGGCGTCTACGAGGGATACGCGCTGACCGAGCGCGGTTGGGACTACTCCGCGGTACTGCCGGATCGGATCGTGCTGTACCGCAACCCGATCCTGCGTATCTGTGCCACCGAACAGGACGTGGTCGACGAGGTCGCGGTGACCGTGGTACACGAGATCGCGCACCACTTCGGTATCGACGACGCCCGGCTGCACGAGCTCGGCTGGGACTGAGCTCGGCCGGGACTGAGCTTGGCTGGGACTGAGGTCAGTCCAGGTCGCCGGAGCGGATCCGGGCCAGCCAGCCGGCCGAGTCGGCGAAGTCCGCGTCGGCCGTGCCGGGCGGTACCGGCTCCGGCCCGTCGGAGACCGCGCGCGGGTACGAGCCGAGGAAGCGTACCTCCGCGCAGATGCGGCGCAGGCCCTGCAGTGCCTCGCCCATCCGCGCCTCGGCGACGTGGCCGGAGCAGTCCAGGAAGAACACGTACCGGCCGAGCCGCTCACCGGTCGGCCAGGACTCGATCCGGGTGAGGTTCACGCCGCGCACCGCCAGCTCGGTCAGCACGGCGAGCAGCGCGCCCACCCGGTCGTGCGCGATGTACACCGCGAGCGAAGTCAGGTCGTCCCCGGTCGGCGGTGGCGGCGGAGCCGGCCGGGACACCACGGCGAACCTGGTCACCGCGGACGGGTGGTCGGCGATCTTGTCGGCGAGCAGGGTGAGTCCGTGCTGGGCGGCGCCGATCGGCGCGCAGATCGCCGCGTCGTACTCGCCGGTGGCGGCGGCGAGAGCGGCCGCCGAGTTGGAGAGCACATCGACGATCGCCGCGTCGGGTACCTGCGCCCGCAGCCAGCGCCGGCACTGCGCCGAGGCCTGCGGGTGGGCGGCGATGCTCCGCAGCTCGGCCAGCGCCCGGGTCCCAGCCC
>JAFMQQ010000533.1 GCA_017354595.1 Micromonosporaceae bacterium | reverse complement strand
GCACCGCGGTGACCGCGAAGTTGAGCCCGAACCCGGCCAGGGTCTCGAAGACACCGAAGGCGATCGCGGAACCCAGCAGCACCCACACCGACGGGCGGCCGCGGCGTTGCGCACCGGCCAGAGCGCCGAGCAGCGCACCGGAGGCGAGCGCCGTGGTCAGCAGCCCGAAGGAGGCGGCGCTGGTGTGGAAGACCGTCCTGGCCAGTACCGCGAGGGTGAGCTGGAAGTTGAAACCGAGCATGCCGATCACCAGGATCAGTCCCATCGGCAGCATCAGGTCGTACCGGCCCAGCACGTACCGCAGCCCGTCCACCACCCGCGCGTCGCGGGCGCTGCGCTGCCCGGACTGGGCGCGGTACAGCCGCTCCGCGCGGATCAGCGACAAGGCGACCAGCGGAGCGACATAGGAGACCGCGTTGACCAGGAAGGCGGTACCGGTACCGAGGCCGGCGATCGCCAGCCCGCCCAGTGCCGGGCCGATCACCCGAGCGGCGTTGAACGCCGCCGCGGCCAGACCCAGCGCGTTGGGCAGATGCTCGGTGCCGGCCAGCTCGGCGATGAACGCCTGCCGGACCGGGGTCTCGACCGAGCTGACCACACCCCAGAGTCCGGCGAAGAGGAACACCTCACCCATCGCCACCGAGCCGTTGACGACCAGCAGACCCATCGCGGTCGCCAGCAGCAGCCAGGCCGCGTTCAGCACGAGCAGCATCCGCCGCTTGTCCAACCGGTCGGCGAGCTTCCCCGCATAGAGGGAGAACAGCAGGATCGGGGCGAACTGCAGGGCGGTCACAACGCCGAGTGCGGTACCGGAGTTGTGCGAAAGCTGCAGAACCAACCAGTCCTGCGCAGTTATCTGTACCCATCCGAAGATCAGCGAGACAAGCTGACCGATGAAGAAGAGCCGATAGTTGGGAATGTGCAATGACCGGAATGTTCCACGCATGCGTGCCCGCACGACAGGTGTTCGCCTCCCTGGGCGCTCGTACCTCCTCTACAGTGGACGGACGAGGACGTTCAATCGGCCTGGCGTGCGATCCGGTTGAGTATCTCCGTAGCCCGGGCGAGGACCTCGCGCTCGTCGCCGGTGAGCCGGGCCAGCTGACGGGTCAGCCACCGGTCCTTGGCCCGGCGCTGGGCAATGATTACGGAGCGCCCGGTCTCGGTCGCCGAGAGGATCACCTGCCGGCCGTCGGTCGGGTGCGGGGTCCGCTGGACCAGCCCCCGCTCCTCCAGCTTCGCCACCACCTTGGTCATCGTCGGCGGTTGCACCCGCTCCGCGTCGGCCAGCTCCCGGGGGGTCAGTGCGCCGGCCAGTTCGAGGCTGGTCAGCACGGAGATCTGGTTCTGGGTCAACTCGTCCACCGGTCGCGCCTGGCGCAATCGGCGGTTCAGCCGCGTGATGGCCTCACCGAGAGCGGTTGAAACCGCTGCCGCGCTCGTCTGCATGACCATCCCATCCGCCACACCATTAGCCTAGCTAATGAGCATAGCTAACGACCAGTCGATATGACCACAGTCACTCAAGGGTACGAGGCTGCACCACGATCCGCAGACCCGTCCGGCCGCCACCTGAACCCGGTTGCCCGGTGGAGTCAGGCCCCCGCGGAGATCCAGTCCGGGTGCTTGTTGAGGAAGCTGTCCACGGTGTCGTGCTTCAGCGCGCCGAGCAGCTGGAGGCTGTCGGCATCGAGGATCTCGTACGAGATGCGGCCGATGGTCTTCGGGTTGAGCTGGCCCGCGTTGGTCTTCACGGTGACGACGTTGTCCGGCGTCAAGTTACGCATCGCGTACGCCCAGTCCGTCAGCTCGATACCGCCCTTATCGATGGTCATCGCCTTGCCCAACGCGGCCAGCACCCGGTCGAGCCGCAGCGGGTTGGCGAGCGTACCGGCGCTGAACAGCTTCCTGAACACCGCCTTGAGGAACTGCTGCTGGTGCCGCTGGCGGCCGTAGTCGAGGTCGTGGTTGGCCAGCAGGTCTCGCTGGCGCACGTAATCCAGCGCCTGCCAACCGGGGAAGTTCTGGCACAGGCCCTTCGGGTACTTCATCGGAGTGACGCCCGGGATCCGGCTGCCCACCGTGCCGTCGCTGTTGACGTGGAACGGCGCCGCCTCCTTGTGGTCGGCGGTGAACCCGGTGTGGATGGAGGTCGTCGTCTCGTCCACACACATGTACACGCCACCGAGCGCATCGACGACCTGCTGGAACCCGGTGAAGTTGATGACCGCGACGGCATCCGGCGCCGGACCGCCGAGCGACTCGATCGTCTCGGCCAGCAACTGGACCCCGCCGGCCGTACCGCCCTTGTGCCACTGGCCATAGGCATAGGCTGCGTTGATCTTGTCGTACCCGCCACCCCAGTGGGTCGCGCTGTCCGCCGGGATGTGCACGTAGGTGTCGCGCGGGATGGAGACCAGGTAGGCGCGCGAATGGTCGGCCGGGATGTGCAGGATGATGATCGAGTCCGCCCGGATCAGGTCGTACTGGCTCTGCGCCGGCCGGGCGTCCAACCCGATCAGCAGGATGTTCTTCGGGCCGGTGATCGTCACGTGGTGCTCCGGCGCCTGGGCCGCGGCGCCCGCGTCGCCCAGCAGGTTCTGGTTGTCCACCTGGCGGTTGGCGATCGCGGCGACCAGCTGGGTACCGGCGACGAAGATACCGCTGGCCACCATCACCAGCACACCCAGGAAGATGCACCACCGCGCCCACATCGGCGCGAGTCTGCGACCCGTCGTTGCGCGCACTCGTCCCCCCGGATCAGCTTCTGACATCTACCTGTTGTGACGTTCGGCGGAGGGGTTTGGGTTGCGCCGACTACGATACTGCACCATGTCGGCAGCGCCTGAGCCATTAGACCCGCCCATGGTCCCGATTGCCCTGGCCGGTACCGCCGCCTGGGCGGTCGTCGGGCTGGTGCTACTGGGCCTGCGGGGTTGGCTCTCCGACCACGGCCACACCGGCTGGCTATGGACCTGCCTGGCCGGCGTACTGCTCGGCCTGGCCGGGACCGCGTTCATGCTCCGGCACGACCGGGTCCGTGCCCGGCGCCGGGCGGCGGCCGGGGGTGGTCCGGCATCGCCCGCGGGCGGGTCGCCCGGGTCGGGTCAGCCGACCGGATCCACCTCGCCGTCGTCGTAGACGGTGCCGAGCTCGTCGACCTCCGGCCTGGTCGCCTCGCGCAGCACCTCGGAGTGGGCGCCGCAGCCGTGGTCCGCGCTGACCACCCGGCCGTCGTCC
>JAFMQQ010000532.1 GCA_017354595.1 Micromonosporaceae bacterium | reverse complement strand
CACCGGGCCGGTGACGCCGGACCGCGCGGACCGCACGGGAGGCGGCTGCTGCGGTTGCACGACATCGACGCGTTCGGGCTGCGTTCGAGCGAACCGATCGGCTTCCAGCTCGACGGCGACTATCTCGGCAAGCGGGACAAAATCCGGTTCGTCGCCGTACCCGGAGCGCTGCGGGTAATCTGCTGACCGTCCTGGTGCCAGCTCCACCCGCCGCAGCACCAGATTGGCTAGATCCGGCCCATCCGCGGGCCGCCGGAAAGCTTCGGCGAAACGCCAGCGGGCACGCGGGAGCGGTACTACATTGGTTACTGACTGTCGCGGCGATAGGCCACGGATGATCGCAGAACCGGACGAACCGGCGGTGAGGTCCCTCACCCGGTTGGACTTTTCCCGAGCGTCCCCCTTGACATCGCGAGAGTTCGTGAAAGTATTCACAAGCGGCACGAGTTACGGCCATGTTGCCTGCTCACGTGCCTGCCGTTGGTCGGTTCGGCCAGGTCGTTTGGTTTGGCCGGGTCATTGGTATGGGCAAGGTTGTTGGTTTGGCCGCCGATCGGCAGTGGGCACGAGATGCATAGATAGAAGATCCAATCATCGTCACCACCCACCGAGGGAAACCAAGGAGAGTTGCCGCCATGGACTGGCGTCACCGTGCTGTCTGCCGCGATGAAGACCCGGAGCTGTTCTTCCCAATCGGGACGTCCGGCCCGGCGCTACTTCAGGTCGAGCAGGCCAAGGCGGTCTGCCGGCGCTGCTCGGTCGTTGACGAGTGCCTACGCTGGGCGCTCGACAGCGGCCAGGACGCCGGCGTCTGGGGCGGGATGAGCGAAGAGGAACGCCGCGCGGTCAAGCGTCGCGGCGGGATGAGGCTCCGCGCCCATTCGCTCTGAAGGCCCGCACCCCCGCCACAACCGCACCGAGCACCCGACACCCCGGCCCGGACCGGGGTGTCTGTGTGTCCGGGGTCAGGCGCCGGCCGGTACCGGGGCGCGGGTTGCTGCCCGGTGCAGTACCACCGTCACCATCTCCTGCGCGTCACCCAGTGGTGCCGCCACCGCAACGGCACCCGCCCGCAGCGCCTGATCGACCGCCCGGTCATGGAGCAGCCCGGGCGCCAGGAAGTACGCCGCCGTGGCGATCCGCCGCGCGCCGGCGGTACGCAGCTCTGCGACCGCCTCGCCGACGGTGCGAGGCCCGGCCGAGGCATAGCCGGGCAGGCACGGTACGCCCAGCGACGCGCCGAGCGCCACAGCCACGTCCTCCACTGTGGAGAGTGCATCGGCCCGCCGGGAACCGGCGGCGGCGAGGACCACCGCGTCGGGCGCCGCGCTGTTGCCGGCCAACCCGGCCAGCCGACGGCGTAGCCCGGCCACAAACAGTTCCCGTACCGCCGCGTCGTCCGGCCCGACCGGCCCCAACACCTCCGCCAGGCTGACCTCCGGCCGTGCCGCGCCGGTACCGGCCGGCACGGCACCGGCCAGCACACCCGGCAGGTCAACCCGGCCGTGGTACGCCGCCGTCAGCAGCAACGGCACCACGGTCACGCCCCGACCACCGGGCGCCGCCGCGAGGGCCGAGGCCACCGATGGCGCGGTGAAGTCCAGGAACGCGGCGCCGACCCGCAGCCCGGGACATGCCGCGCCGACCGCGCGTACCAGCGACCGGGTTGACCGGGCCGCCCGCCGGTCCCGGCTGCCGTGCGCAACCAGGAGGAGCGCCGGACCGATCCTGGACGCTCTTCCATGCCAAGGGACGGGAGAGTTTCCAGGATCACGCGGGCCGGGATGGTTCATGCCGTGTGGATGCCGCACTCGGTCTTGTCGAACATCGGCCAGCGACCCGCCCGCGGATCCTCGCCCGGTGCCGTCCGGCGGGTGCACGGCCAGCAGCCGACCGACGCGTAGCCCTGGTTCAGCAGCGCATTGACCGGGATGTTGTGCTCGGCGATGTACGCCTGCACCTGCGCCTCGGTCCAGTACGCCAGCGGCGCCACCTTCACCTTGCCGCGACTGTTCTCGAAGCCCACCACTGGCGTGTTCGCCCGGGTCGGCCCCTCATCGCGGCGCAACCCGGCCGCCCACGCGTCATAGGGTTCCAGCGCCCGCTCCAGCGGCTCCACCTTGCGCAGCCAGCAGCACTGGTCCGGGTCGCGGGAGTAGAGCCGCGGACCGTACTCGGCGTCCTGCTCGGCGAGCGACAGGCGTGGCGTGACGGACTTGACGGTGACCGGGAGGCTGGTCCGCGCGATGTCGCGCACCCGCAGTGTCTCCGCGAAGTGCAGCCCGGTGTCCAGGAAGACCACCTCGATACCGGGAACGACCCGGGACGCCACATGCGCGAGCACCGCGTCCGCGAACGAGCTGGTGATGCAGAACCGCTCGCCGAACGTCTCCACCGCCCATTCAATGATCTTCTCGGCAGGCGCCTGGTCCAGCTGCACCGCCGCACGCGCGGCCAGCTCCCGCAGTTCGTCCACTGTGTACCGGACGCCGGCCGGGGCACTTGCCGCCGCGGAGGCCGTGGCAGCGCTTGTCGCGCTCATCTGGAAACCACCAATCCGAGGAACTTCACCGCGAATACGCGCGTGCAGGAGCGGCACTCCCACGCGCCGTGCTGGTCAGCGTGCGGCCGCAGATCCTGCTCGCCGCAGTAGGGACAATGTTGTGGCGCCACCCGGTCGCTCCCGCTCACCTGGTTCCCTTTCGTTCGCGACTGTGGGGCTCGCTCCGCTCACTCCTCGCGCTCACCGAAGCGCCTCCTCGTCCGCGCGGGCCACCCATTCGGCGAACCGCTCGCCCTCGGTGCGCCCCGTGGCGTACCGCCGGGCCAGCCGCTCGACATAGTCGGTCAACCCGTCGGCGGTGGTCTTCAGCCCGCGCAACTTGCGGCCGAAGCCACCCGCCTGCCCCTGCGCCAGCGCCAGGCCGCCGCCGAGATGCACCTGGAAGCCCTCCACCATCGCGCCCTGCGCGTCGGGTACCAGCATCCCCTTCAGCCCGATGTCGGCCACCTGCGTGCGAGCGCACGCGTTCGGGCATCCGTTGATATTCACCGATATGTCGACGTCCAGATCGGAGAGTCGCTTCTCCAGCTCGGCCACCATCCCGGCGGCCCGCGCCTTCGTCTCCACGATCGCCAGCTTGCAGAACTCGATGCCGGTACAGGCCATCGTCGAGCGTCGCCAGGACGAGGGTCGCGCCTCCAGCCCGATTTCCCGCAGCGCCGTGACCAGACTCTCCACTCTG
>JAFMQQ010000101.1 GCA_017354595.1 Micromonosporaceae bacterium | reverse complement strand
TGGCACCGGCGAGCGGCGGTACCGCGCGGCAGCGCCGGTACCCTTGCCCCGTGCGGGTCACACGCGGCGGTACCAGGCCGGTGATGATCGGCCGCGAGCGCGAGCTGCGTGAGTTGGCCGCGCTCGCGGCCGCTGGCCGCGCTGCGGGTTTGGCCGGCGGGGTGGGTGCAGCCGGCCACCAGCCGAGGGTGGCGCTGGTCGCCGGCGAGGCCGGGATCGGGAAGACCAGCCTGATCCAGGAGTTCCGGCGCCGGTTGGACGGCAGCTTCGCGGTACTGCTCGGGCACGCCGAACCGGGTTCGCTGGCCCGCCCGTACGAGCTGCTGCTGGATGCGGTGGACCGCACCGGCCCGGCGGTCGCCGAGGAGCTGCTGTCCGACCTCACCGATCCGCGACGCAGCCCGGTGGAGCGGTTGGGCACCGGCCTGGCGATCGTGGCCGCGGTCGCCGGTACCCGACCGGCAGTGATCGTCTTCGAGGACCTGCACTGGGCCGACTCGGAGAGCGCCGCCCTCTTCGAGCGCCTCGCCGACCAACCCGGCCCGCGGGTACTGGTCGGCACCTACCGGCCGGACGAGGTGACCAGCCGGCACCCGGTCGCCGCGCTGCTGGCCCGGCTGGAACGGCGGCACGAGCTGACCCACATCCGGCTGGAGGGGTTGGACCCGGACAAGACCGCCGCCCTGGTCGCCTCGGTCACCGGCCACCCGGTGCCGTACCGGGTGGCGGCGTCGCTGCACTTCCGTACCGGCGGCAACCCCTTCTACCTCGAAGAGCTGCTGCGCGCCTGCGGCGACGGCGACGTGGAGGCACTGGCCGACCAGCCGGTGCCGTGGAGCCTGGCCGAGGTGCTGCGCCGCCAGGTGGACGACCTCGACCCGGCACGGCGGCGGATCGTCGAGGCGGCCGCGGTGCTCGGCCACCGGATCCCGTTCGACCTGCTCGCCGCGGTCACCGGCGCGGTCGAGGCGGATCTGGTCGGGGCGCTGCGCGACCTGGTCGACCGGCGGGTGCTGGTGGAGTCCGGCGAGGATGAGTTCACCTTCCGGCACGCGCTGGTACGCGAGGCGCTCACCGGCGCGATGCTCGGCCGGGAGCGGCGCCGGCTGCACCAGGCGGCGCTGGAGACGCTGCTCGCCAGCCAGCAGAACCCCGACCCGGCACTGGTCGCACACCACGCGAAGGGGGCCGGCCGGTACGACGAGATGGTCGTCGCGGCGCGCCGGGGTGGCGCGCTGTACCTGGCCATCGGTTCGGCGTACCAGGCGCTGCAGCTGGCCGAGATGGGCCTGGAGGAGGTGGCCGACGACGCGGAGCTGCTCGCCTGCGCCTCGACCGCGGCCTGGCTGGCCGGGCTGCTCGACGACGCCATCGGGTACGCCCGCCGCTGGCACGCCCTGGCCGCCTCGGCCAAACACCGGGCTGAGGCGCTGTACCTGCTGGTGCGGCTGGCACACGAGGCGGACGACGTGGCCGAGATGCGCCGGCTGGCCGGCCAGATCGAGGCGCTGGTCGAGGAGTTGGCGCCCGGCGCGGAGCAGGCGATGGCGATGACCGCCGTGGCGCAGGCGGCGTACCTCTCCGACGACCTCGACGCCGCGGTCACCTGGGCCGACCGGGCGCTGGAGCTGCTGCGCCGGTTCGACCTGCCGGAGGTCCGGCTCGCCGCGCAGGTCGAGAAGGGCTCGGCGCTGGTCGAACGACCGGAGACCGAGGCCGAAGGTCACGCGCTGCTGGCCGGGCTGGTCGACGAGGCCGAGAAGCGGGGGGAGTGGTTCCTCGCCGCCCGGGCATTGAACAACCTCGTGCAGTCGGCGCCACCCGCCCAACCGGCGCAGCAGCAGGACATGCTGGAGCGGATGCGGCTGGATGCCGAGCGGGCCGGGCACGAGCAACTGGCGACCGCGGCCTACTTCCAGGGCCGGGCCCGGCTGGCGGTACGCGAGGGGGACCTGACCGGTGCGATCGCCGCGCTGGAGGACGGGCGGGGCCGGGACCGCGGGTACCTGCGCCGCGGCCGGCACGCGGACTACCACGCGGTCTTCCTCGCCGGGCTGCTGCTGGAGGCGGGTGATCTGGACCGGGTCGCCGAGATCCTGGCCGACCTCGCCGAGCTGCCGCCGAAGGGCCCGCTGACCATCCCCGGCCTGGCTCTGCACCTGGCCTGCCGGCGGGAGCACCCGGATCCGGTCGCCACCGCTCGGCTGCTGGATGAGGTACTCGCCGCGCTGGACGCGCAGACCTGGCGGGTCGGCGACCAGGCGCACGACCTGGTCTCCGCGGTGCTGCACGGCGGGCTGCCGCTGGACCGGGTACAGACGCTGGCCGGCGCGCTGATCTCGCCCGATGTGTGGGACGACTGGCGGGTGCTGGTCGAGGCGCAGCTGGCCGAGGCGAGCGGCGAGCTGGCTTCGGCGCTGGAGGGGTACCAGTCGGTGACCGGGTCGCCGGTACTGCCGCCGTCGGTACGGGGTACCGCCCAGGTCGGCGCCGCGCGCTGCCTGCTGGCAACCGGCCGGGCAGACGCCGCGCAGCAGCACGCCGAGGCGGCCGGCCGGCTGCTGTCGCGCTGGGGCGGTTGGCGGGTGGCGCAGCTGGACCAGGTACGGGTGCAGCTCGGCATCGTGCCCACCGAGGGGCAGCGCGGTGCCACCGGCGCGGCGGCGCTCACCCCGCGGGAGCGGGAGGTGGCGGTGCTGGTGGCCGACGGGCTGACCAATGTGGAACTGGCGCGGCGGCTGTACATCTCGCCGAAGACCGCCGCGGTGCACGTCTCCAACATCCTGCACAAGCTCGGCGTCTCGTCCCGCACCGAGGTGGTCGACGCGCTACAGCGCTGAGCCGGTTTCCGGTCGGGGGGTCCGGGTACCCCCGGAGGATGGCCAGGCCACGCATTCTGATCGTCGGCGGCGGCTTCGCCGGCTATCACGCCGCCCGGCAGCTGGGCCGGATGGCGCGAGGTCGGGCCGAGATCATGCTGCTCAACCCGACCGACTACTTCCTGTACCTGCCACTGCTGCCCGAGGTGGCGACCGGGATCCTGGAGCCGCGGCACGCCTCGGTCTCGCTGACCCGTACCCTGCGCGGGGTACGGGTGGTGCTCGGCCGGGCCGACTCGGTGCACCCGGACCGGCGCGTGGTCCGCTACACCGACCCCGAGGACCGGCACGGTGAGCTCGGCTACGACCGGCTGGTGCTCGCCGCCGGCAGCGTGAACAAGCTGCTGCCCATCCCTGGCGTCGCCGAGTACGCCCGCGGCTTCCGCGGCGTGCCCGAGGCGCTGTTCCTGCGCGACCACATGATCCGCCAGGTCGAGCTCGCCACCGCCACCGAAGACCAGGCCGAGCGCGACGCCCGGTGCACCTTCGTGGTCGTGGGCGCCGGGTACACCGGGGTGGAGGTGGCCGCCGGGGCGCAGCTGTTCGTCGCCGAACTGGTCCGGCGCCGCTGGCGCCCGGAGCCGCTGCACCCGCGCTGGCTGCTGCTGGACACCGCTGCGCGGGTGCTGCCCGAGCTGGATCCGAGGCTGTCCGCGATTGCGGAACGGGTGCTGCGCGGGCGCGGGGTGGAGGTACGCACCGGGGTGTCGGTCAAGCAGGCCACCCCGGACGGGGTGCAGCTCTCGGATGGTGAGTTCGTGCCGACCCGGTCGCTGATCTGGTGCGTGGGGGTACGGCCCGACCCGGTGGTGGCGGAGATGGGCCTGCCGACCCGCAAGGGCCGGCTGGTGGTGGACGAGTACCTGACGGTGCCCGGGCATCCGGAGATCTTCGGCTGTGGTGACGTGGCGGCAGTACCGGACCTGCACCGCCCCGGACAGATCACCCCGATGACCGCGCAGCACGCGGTACGCCAGGGCAAGCTGGCCGCACGGAATGTGGCCGCCTCATACGGGCGTGGCCGGCCGCGCCCGTACAAGCACCGCGAACTCGGCTTCCTGGTCGACCTCGGTGGCGCGCAGGCGGCGGCCGACCCGCTGGGCGTGGCGCTGTCCGGGCCGGCGGCCAAGCTGCTCACCCGCGGGTACCACCTGGCGTCCCTGCCCGGCAACCGGATCCGGGTCGGGGTGGACTGGCTGCTGGCCGCGGCGCTGCCCCGGCAGGCGGTACAGCTGGGTCTGGTCCGGTCCCCGTCGGTGCCGCTGGACACCGCGTCTCCGGAGCTACCCGCGATACCCCGATGACCGGGCGGGCTGCCGGTCGGGTGCGGCTGCCTGCGCGGCGATCGCGTCCAGGGCGCGCCGCAGCAACCGGTCCGGCGCGCCGGTGTCGATCCCGGCGTCCTGGGTACGGGGTGGCCACTCGTACCGGACCTGCACCGCGATCCGGGTACCGCCGCCAGCCGGGTTCGCCGTCCCGGCCGGGTGCAGCGTCAGCCGGCCGTGGTGCGGTACCGGGCCGTCGGCCACCTGCCAGGACAGCAGCAGCTCGGGTACATCACCGGTGATCTCGACCGTGCAGGCGACCGACCCGATCTGCCAGTTGGAGCGGACATCGTCCACTTCGGTCACCCGTACCCGCGGGTCGACCAGCTGCGCGAGGCGCCGCACGTCGCGGCAGAGCCAGTACACCTGCTGCCGGCTCGCGGAGCTCTGCACGCTTTCGTTGAGGCGGCGCTGCCGTGGCCGGCCGCTGGCCTTCCAAGCGGCTCGCCCGCGCCGGGCCGCCCGCACCGCCGCCACGGCCACCGCGACGGTCATCGCGACCGTTGCGGCGCGTACCGCCACCCGCGGGAGCGTCATGACGCCGGTGTACCCGCTTCCGGGCGTTGTGAACCGGACGCCCGGGCTTCGCGATCGAACCGGGACAGGGTAGAAACGGTGTGTGATCCGCGTCTTCCTGCTTGATGACCACGAAGTCGTACGCCGCGGCCTGGCCGACCTGTTGCAGAGCGAGGGCGACATCGAGGTGGTCGGCGAGTCCGCTTCGGCTGTCGAGGCGGCGCACCGCATTCCGGCGCTGCGACCCCATGTGGCGATCCTGGACGCCAGGCTTCCGGACGGCAACGGCATCGACGTCTGCCGCGACGTCCGGGCGATCGACGCGTCCATCAAGGGCCTGATCCTCACGTCGTACGAGGACGATGAGGCGCTCTTCGCGGCGATCATGGCCGGCGCCTCCGGCTACGTGCTCAAGCAGATCCGGGGCACCGACCTGGTGGACGCGGTCCGCCGGGTCGCCAGTGGACAGTCGCTGCTGGATCCCGCGGTGACCGCGCGGGTACTGGAACGGATCCGCTCCGGCGTGGAGGAGCCCAAGGAACTGAAGGTGCTCACCGAGCAGGAGCGGCGGATCCTCGAGCACATCGCCGAGGGGCTGACCAACCACGAGATCGCGCAGCGGATGTTCCTCGCCGACAAGACGGTGAAGAACTACGTCTCCAGCGTGCTGGCCAAGCTGGGCCTGGAGCGGCGGACCCAGGCGGCGGTACTCGCCACCCGGCTGCTCGGCAAGCGCCCGGACGGCAAGCACCCCTGACCGCGGCCGACCGGGATCGACCCCGGCGCAACCGAGGCGTCAACGCGGGCGGGTCCAGCTCCAGTTGGCCACCTCGGGCAGGTCCTGGCCGGTGCGGCGGACGTACTCGTGGTGCTCGGCGCGCTTGTCCGCCATCTGCTGGCGCAGGATCGCCGCCTGGCGGGCCAGTCCCGGTACCCGGTCGATCACGTCCATCACCAGGTGGAACCGGTCGGAGTCGTTGAGCACCAGCATGTCGAAGGGCGTGGTCGTGGTGCCCTCCTCCTTGTATCCACGTACATGGATGTTGTCGTGCCCGCCGCGCCGGTACGTGAGCCGGTGGATCAGCCACGGGTAGCCGTGGTAGGCGAAGATGATCGGCCGGTCGGTGGTGAAGATCGCGTCGAACTCCGCCTCCGGCAGGCCGTGCGGGTGCTCGGTCGGCGGCTGCAGCCGCATCAGGTCGACCACGTTGACCACCCGTACCTTCAGTTCGGGCAGGTGGGTGCGCAGCAGGTCGGCTGCGGCGAGCACCTCGACGGTCGGTACGTCGCCGCAGCAGGCGAGTACCACGTCGGGGTCGCCACCGTCGTTGCCCGCCCATTCCCAGATACCCAACCCGCGGGTGCAGTGCAGCACCGCCTCGTCCATGTCCAGCCAGGTCGGCGCCGGCTGCTTGCCGGCGACCACCACGTTGATGTAGTTCCGGCTGCGCAGGCAGTGGTCGGCGACCGAGAGCAGGGTGTTCGCGTCCGGCGGCAGGTAGACCCGGATCACGTCGGCCTTCTTGTTCACCACGTGGTCGATGAAGCCCGGGTCCTGGTGCGAGAAGCCGTTGTGGTCCTGCCGCCACACGTGCGAGGTGAGCAGGTAGTTCAGCGACGGGATCGGCTTGCGCCAGGGCAGCTTGCGGATCACCTTCAGCCACTTGGCGTGCTGGTTGACCATCGAGTCCACGATGTGTACGAACGCCTCGTAGCAGGAGAACATCCCGTGCCGGCCGGTCAGCAGGTAACCCTCCAGCCAGCCCTGGCAGGTGGTCTCGGAGAGTACCTCCATCACCCGGCCGTGCGGATCCAGGTGTTCGTCCACTTCGGACACACCGGCGTGCCACGCCTTGCCGGTGGCTTCGTAGACCGCGCCCAGCCGGTTGGACTCGGTCTCGTCCGGGCCGACCAGGCGGAAGTTGCGGTACGGCTGGTTGGCCCGGAACACGTCGCGCAGGAACCCGCCCAGCACCCGGGTCGCCTCGGCCGTCTCGCCCGCCTTCACCCCGTACCCGCGGAAGTCCGGCAGCTCCAGCTCGCGTGACTGCGGACCGCCGTTGGTGTGCGGGTTGGCGCTCATCCGCAGCTGCCCGGTGGGCAGCCAGCCGACCACCTCCGGTCGCGGTGCGCCGGTCTGGTCGAAGAGCTCCTCCGGGCGGTAGGAGCGCATCCACTGCTCCAGCTGCGCCAGGTGCGCCGGGTCGTCCCGGGCGGCCGGCATCGGTACCTGGTGCGCCCGCCAGGTGCCCTCCACCGGTACCCCGTCGACCACCTTCGGGCCGGTCCAGCCCTTCGGCGTGCGGAGCACGATCATCGGCCACTGTGGACGGTCGGTGCCGGTCGCGCCCTGCTCCCGGGCGGCGCCCTGGATCGCGGCGATCTCGTCGAAGACGGTGTCCAGGGTCGCCGCGAGCAGCTGGTGCACCCGCTCCGGGTCGTCGCCGGCCACCAGGTAGGGCTTGTACCCGTACCCGCGCATCAGCGCGTCGAGCTCCTCGTCGCTGATCCGCGCCAGGACCGTCGGGTTGGCGATCTTGTACCCGTTCAGATGCAGGATCGGCAGCACGGCGCCGTCACCCACCGGGTCGAGGAACTTGTTGGAGTGCCACGAGGTCGCCAGCGGCCCGGTCTCCGCCTCGCCATCGCCGATCACGCAGGCCGCCACCAGGTCCGGGTTGTCGAAGACCGCGCCGAACGCGTGCGCCAGCGAGTAGCCCAGCTCGCCACCCTCGTGGATGGAGCCGGGCGTCTCCGGCGCGACGTGCGACGGTATCCCGCCGGGGAAGGAGAACTGGGTGAACAGCCGGCCCATCCCCAGCTCGTCCGGCGACACCCGCGGGTAAACCTCGCTGTAGGTGCCTTCCAGCCAGGCGTTGGCGACCAGCCCCGGGCCGCCGTGCCCGGGCCCGGTCACGTAGAGCATGTTGGTGCCGCGCTCGACGATGATCCGGGACAGGTGCGTGTAGAGCAGGTTCAGTCCCGGCGTGGTGCCCCAGTGGCCGAGCAGGCGCGGCTTGATGTGCTCTGGTGCCAGCGGCTCGCGCAGCAACGGGTTGCCCATCAGGTAGATCTGGCCGACCGAAAGGTAATTGGCCGCGCGCCAGTACGCGTCGAGGTGGGCGTACTGTTCTCCGCTCAGTGGTGCGCCTTCCGCGACGTGCAAGGCCCTCTCCCTCCGGTGGCTCGTCGCGCTCAGCATACGGCCGCCGGCCAGGGCACACAGGGTCGCGGCGCCCAGCCGGGTGGGACCTTCGGCACTGCCGGTGCCGGCCGGGCTGGACTGGGATGAGGTGATGGAGACCGCCTACGATCTGCTTGCCGCCCAGCCGTTCTTGGCCGGGCTCACGCCGCGGCAGCTGGACAAGCTCTCCTACTGGTCCAAGCGCCGCGTCTTCCACGCCGGCGCCCGGCTGTTCGATGAGGGCGGCCGGGCGGACCGGTTCTGGCTCATCAAGGAGGGCCAGATCACGTTGGATGCTGCGGTACCGGGACGGGGGAGTGTCGTCGTGGAGACGCTCGGCCCGGCCGCGGTACTCGGCTGGTCGTGGCTGTTCCCGCCGTACCGCTGGCATTTCGGCGCGGCGGCGGCGCAGACCACACTCGCCACCGAACTCGACGGCCCCGGCGTACGCGAACTGTGCCAGCGCGACCCGGAACTGGGGTACCAGCTCGCTTCGCGGTTCACCCAGGTGGTGGTGGCCCGGCTGCAGGCGACCCGGATCCGGCTGCTCGACCTTTACCGGGCGCCCGGTCCGCCGATCGACGGTCAGCCGGCCGGCCAGCTTCGGGGCGCGGCCTAGTATCGGCACCCCGCCCGGTGTCTGTCCTCTGTGG
>JAFMQQ010000531.1 GCA_017354595.1 Micromonosporaceae bacterium | reverse complement strand
CGGGCAGAACATCGCGCTGCCGGCGACGTACTTCGGCACCGTCGATGCGACTCCACTGTGGATCAGCCTGCTGCACGACGCCTGGCGCTGGGGCATGCCCGCTGAACAGGTGGCGTCGCTGCTGCCCGCCCTGGAGGCGGCGCTGGGCTGGCTCGGCGACTACGCCGACCCGGACGGCGACGGGTTCATCGAGTACCTCGACCACACCGGGCACGGCCTGGCCAACCAGGGCTGGAAGGACTCCGGCGACGCGGTCCGCTTCCACAACGGCAGCAGGGCCACCCCGCCGATCGCGCTCTGCGAGGTGCAGGGGTACGCGTACGCCGCGGCGCGGCAGGGCGCCGACCTGCTGGAGGCGTACGGCCGCCCGGGCGCCGACCGCTGGCGCGAGTACGCCGCCACGCTCGCCGCCCGGTTCCGGCAACGGTTCTGGGTGGAGAGTCCGGAGGGCGCCTACCCGGCGATGGCGCTGGACCGGGACGGCCGGCGGGTGGACGCGCTCACCAGCAACATCGGGCACCTGCTCGGCACCGGCCTGCTCAGCGATGAAGAGTCCCGGCTGGTGGCCGACCGGCTGGGCACACCGGGCCTGTCCGGCGGGTACGGCCTGCGCACGATGTCCACATCGGAGGGTGGGTACGCCCCGCTGTCGTACCACTGCGGCTCGGTCTGGCCGCACGATACGGCGATCGTGCTGGCCGGGCTGGCCCGTACCGGCTTCGGTACGCTGGCCGCGCGGTTGGCCGACGGGCTGCTCGCGGCCGGGGAGGCGTTCGAGTACCGGTTGCCTGAGCTGTACGGCGGGGACGGCCGGGAACAGATCGCCCGTCCGGTGCCGTACCCGGCCGCGTGCCGGCCGCAGGCGTGGTCGGCGGCGGCGGCGGTGGCACTGCTCACCGCGGCGCTGGGCCTGGAGCCGGACGTACCCGCCGGGGTGCTGCGGTGCAATGCGTTGCCCGGCGCCCTGATCGGCGCGGTACGCGCGGATGGGCTGCGGCTGGCCGGCGTACCGATCGACGCCTGGGTGGACCGGGACGGGACGGCCGGCGTCTCCGGGCTGCCGCCCTCGGTCCGCCTGGCGCCGTCCATTTCGGACAGTGCCAGCGCCGGTGCCAGTCCTGGTGCCAGCCCCGGTGCCCGCCCGGCGCAGCCGCACCGGCAGCCCGTCGTACCCTGAACCGGTCCGGCCAGGACGGGACGAAGGGCGGGTACCGGTGCGGGCGACCGGCGGCGACATCGAGGCTGTGCTGGAGCGCCTGCCGTTGTTGTGGCCGGACGGGCGGGACGGGCAGCCGCCGCGCTGGGCGCCGCTGCCCGGTGGGCTGAGCCACCACGTGTACCGGGTCGACACGGTCGAAGCCAGCTACGTGCTGCGGGTGCTCGACCCGGCGCTGAGCGAGCTGGGCCTGAGCATCGACCCGGCGCTGGAGCTGGCGAACACCGCCCTGGCCGCCGAGTCCGGCGCCGGCGCGGCCGTGCTCGCTGTGCTCGAGGACGTTCCCGCGCTGCTGCTGGAGTTCATCCCCGGGCGCACCCTGAGCCAGCCGGATATCGCGGGTCACATCCCCGGGATCGCGGCGGCCTGCCGCCGGCTGCACGCAGGGCCGCGATTCGTGGGCGACTTCGACATCCTGGCGACGCTGGCGCAGTGGCTGCAGATGTGCGACCGGCACGGGCTGCCGCTACCCGATGCGTTCGGCGACCGGCTGCCCGAGGTACGGGCGATCGGCGCGGCACTGGGCAAGGCGCCGCTGCCCAGCGTGCCCTGCCACAACGACCTGCTGCCGGAGAACCTGATCCTCTCCGGCGACCTGGTGCGGATCGTGGATTACCAGGTCGCCGGCAACAACGACCCGACCTTCGAGCTGGGCGACATCGCCGCCGAGGCGGACCTGGACGATGACGAGACCGCCGCGCTGGCTCATGCGTACTTCGGCGCCGAGGCGACACCGGCGCTACTGGCCCGCACCCGGTTGCAGCTGATCCTCTCCAATGTCACCTGGCCCCTCTGGTTCACCGTCCACCATGGACTGCTGCAGCCGGCCGGTGGTGCGGCCGGCTTCGACTACCGGGGCGAGGCCGAGGACAAGTGGCGGCAGGCCTGCCGCGACCTGGACTCCGGCCAGCTGGGCCGGTTGCTGCAGGAAGCCGCGCGCGGGTAGCCCGGCAGCGGGTGGACCCTCCGGCTCCGGTACGGAATGATCCACGACATGGAGGGACCGCTGGGCGTCGCGGAACTGCGCGACGAGATCATTGCCGGACGAATCGACACCGTCGCGGTCGCCTTGCCCGATATGCAGGGACGGCTTGCCGGCAAACGGTTCCACGGCCGGCACTTCCTCGACGAGGTACTCCGGCACGGGACCGAGGGGTGCAACTACCTGCTCGCCGTCGACGTGGAGATGAACACCGTCGACGGGTACGCGATGTCCTCCTGGGCGCGCGGGTACGGCGACTTCGCGATGGTGGTGGACCTCTCCACGCTGCGCCGCACCCCGTGGCAGCCGGGCGGGGCGCTGGTGCTGGCCGACCTGAAGTGGCTCGACGGGGCGCCGGTACCGGCGGCGCCGCGGCAGATCCTGCATACCCAGCTGGCCCGCCTGGCCGGACACGGCCTGCGCGCGTACGCCGGCACCGAGCTGGAGTTCTGTGTCTACCGGGACAGCTACGAGGACCTGTGGCGGCGCGGGTACCGCGATCCCCAGCCGGCCAACCTGTACAACGCCGACTACTCGCTGCTGGCCGGGGCCCGGGTGGAGCCGCTGCTGCGCCGCATCCGCAACGAGCTGGCCGGAGCCGGGCTGTCGCCGGAGAGCGCCAAGGGCGAGTGCAACCTCGGCCAGCACGAGGTCGCCTTCCGGTACGCGGAGGCGTTGACCTGTGCCGACCACCACGTGATCTACAAGAACGCGGCGAAGGAGATCGCGGCGCAGGAGGGGATGGCGCTGACCTTCATGGCCAAGCCGAACCAGCGGGAGGGAAACTCCTGCCACATCCACTTCTCGCTACGCTCCACTGTGGACGATGCCGCGGTGATGGCCGGCGCGCCCCGGGAGGGCACGCCCCAGGCAGGAGATGGCGCGCTCTCCCCGCTGGGTGAGCGCGTGCTGGCCGGGTTGTTGGCGAGCATGCGCGAGCTGACCCTGCTCTACGCGCCGAACATCAACTCCTACAAGCGGTACCAGCCGGGCACGTTCGCCCCCACCGCGGTGCGCTGGGGGCGGGACAACCGCACCTGCGCGCTACGCC
>JAFMQQ010000530.1 GCA_017354595.1 Micromonosporaceae bacterium | reverse complement strand
GGTCAACGGCGGGCGCCCTTCATCACCCCCGGGTCGGTGAGGTCGCCCCCGCCGAGCAGGAGCGGGTCGTCGAGCATGGCACGGGCGCGGGCCTTCCGCTCGGCTACGTAGCGCAGCGCCTGGTTGACGGTGTCCTTCTTGGTGGTGGTACCGAGTTCGGCCTGCGCCGCGTCGAGCAGGGCGTCGTCGACGTCGATGATCGTCCGCACACCGCCGATGATATCAGGCAGGGCGGCTTGTATACATCGCACGCCGGCGCGGCTGCCCGAGGACGGCTCGGCGAAGATGCGCGTCAGCCGGCCAGCAACTCCACCGCGGCCGGTACGTCGGCCAGCGACTCGAGCACCACGTGCGCGCCGGCCGCCTTCAGGTCGTCGGCCCGGGTGAAGCCGGTCGCCACCCCGACCACCGTGGCGCCGTGGGCCAGACCCGCCTCCACGTCCCGCGGCGTGTCCCCGACCACCACCAGCTCGTCGAAGTCGTGGCCGTACTTGCGCCCGGCCCGCTGCACGCACAGCCGCACCAGGTGCGCCCGTACCTCGTGGTCCCAGCCGTACCCGCCGACCTCCAGGTCCACGAAGGCGTCCAGCCCGAACGGCGCGATCTTCGCCCGTGCCACCGGCGGGATGTTCCCGGTCACCAGCGTCTGCGTGATGTGCGGCAGAACCGCCAGCCCGGCGAGTACCTCCGCCGCCCCGGGCAGCACCCGGCCCACCTCGATCACCCGGTGTGCCCGGGCCGCGAACTCGGCCGCCATCAGCTCGAAGAAGCGGTCGAAGTATGGCTCGGGGTCGGTGATGCCGCACTGGGACAGCGCCCACGCGCAGGAGTGCCGGTCGGTACCGCCGGCGAAGTTGGGTGGGTCGTCCGGAGACCGGCCGGTCAGCGCGGTGAACGCCGCGATGAACGACTCGCCGCCCAGCGGCCGGGTGACGGTCAGCGTCTGGTCGACGTCCCACATCACCAGCCGACGGGATGGCACAGTCAGCCGCCCGCGAACGGCGGCAGGACGTCCACAGTGGACGTATCGGCAAGGGGGGCGGCCGGGTCGTGCCGGACGACACCGTCCACAAGGTACGAGCAGCACTTCAGCAGCCGGGTCAGCGGCTCGCCGTGCAGCTCACCCAGTGCGGCGACCAGTTCGTCCAGTGTGGACGCCGGTACCGGCTCCTCCGGCCGGCCGGCGGCTGCCCGCGCGGCGGCGAAGTAGCGTACGACGGCCATGCCTCAACCGCCGATCGCCGACATCGGCCGGGCCGGCTGCAGGAAGTGAGGTTCGTCGATACCATGCCCGGCCCGCTTGCCCCACATCGCCACCCGCCACCGCTGCGCCAGATCGTCGTCCGACGCGCCCGAGCGTAGCGCCGCGCGCAGGTCGGACTCCTCGCGGGCGAACAGGCAGTTGCGTACCTGACCGTCGGCGGTCAGCCGGGTCCGGTCGCAGTCGCCGCAGAACGGCCGGGTGACGCTGCCGATGATGCCCACCCGCGGGGTGCCCGGGTAGTCACCCACCAGCCAGGTCTCGGCCGGCGCGCCGCCCCGCTCGGTCGGGTCGGGCAGCAGCACGAACTCCTTCTCCAGCATGGCCAGGATCTCCGCCGCGGTCACCATCCGCTCCCGGGACCAGGTGTGCCCGGCGTCCAGCGGCATCTGCTCGATGAACCTCGGCTGGTACCCGTGGTCCAGCGCGTACCGCACCAGCGCCGGTGCCTCGTCGTCGTTGATCCCGCGGACCAGCACCGAATTGGTCTTTACCGGAGTGAGCCCGGCTGCGGCCGCGGCGGCCAGCCCGGCCAGGGTCTCGGGCAGCTTGCGCCGGTGGGCGAGCTGGACGAAGCGCTCCGGATCGAGCGTGTCCAGCGAGACGTTGATCCGGTCCAGCCCGGCCTCGCGCAGCGGCGCGGCGAGCCGGTCCAGGCCGATGCCGTTGGTGGTGACCGACATCTTCGGGCGCGGAGTGAGCGTCGCGGCCTCGGCGATGATGCCGACCAGCCCGGGGCGCAGCAGCGGTTCGCCGCCGGTGAACCGGATCTCGGTGATGCCCAGCCGGGTCACCGCGAGCCGGATCAGCCGGCTTATCTCCGGGTCGGTGAGGATCTCCTGCTTGGGTAGCCAGGGCAGCCCCTCGGGCGGCATGCAGTAGGTGCATCGCAGATTGCACCGGTCGGTGAGGGAGACCCGCAGGTCGGTGGCGACCCGCCCGAAGCGGTCGACCAGTGGCGCGGTCGGGTCGGGGCTGCCGGTCATTGGTCGACGGTAGCGCGAACTGCCGACATTACGGCAGATCGGTATGAGCTACCGAACAGTGCGGTGTGTACGAGCAGCAGGTGCAGCTGGTGCAGGGGTACCCGCCGCTGCCAGCCCGCCGCCAGCGGGTACACCTCCTGGTACCCGGCGAGGATCCGGTCCAGGTGCGGCGCGCCGCCGAACAGCGCCAGGTTGGCCAGGTCGGTCTCCCGGTGCCCGCCGTGCGCGGCCGGGTCGACCAGCCACACCCGCCCGGTGGACCAGAGCAGGTTCCCCGGCCATAGATCGCCATGGATGCGTGTCGGTGCTTCGTCGACGGCCGGACCGGCGTACCGGTCGATGTCAGAAAGGAGGCGTTCGACGGCCGTGACGTCCGTGGCGGAGAGCGCACCCCGGTCGGCGGAGATCTTCAGGTACGGCGCCAGCCGCCGCTGCGCGAACCAGCCCGGCCACGGGCCGGGCGAGGCGTCGTTCGGCATCGGCAGAGCGCCGATGAAGCCCGGCCAGGGCGCGCCGAAGCCGGTCGCCCCGGTGCGATGCAGCGCGGCCAGTTCGCGGCCGAACCGGTGGGCGGCGGCGGGAGTGGCCGGGGCGGGATCGACCCATTCGAGCACCAGCAGCTCGGGTAGCGCGGCGACCACCTCCGGTACCGCTGCCGCGCCCGCCTCGCGCAGCCAGGTCAGTCCGGCCGCCTCGGTCGCGAAGAAGTGCTCCGGTACCGGGCCGGGACCGCGCCAAGCCTTGGCGAACAGCGAAGTCCCGTCGTCGAGGGTCAGCCGGGTGGCGGCGCAGATGCTGCCACCGGGTACCGGTGTCTCCCGGATCCGTTGGTGGGTCAGCATCGTGGGCACCAGGTGCGGGTGCTCGCGCAGGTACGCAAGGTCCACGGGGGCACGGTACCCGGGCCGTCCAGCGTCAGTTCTGGGCGCCGGTGGACCCGGCATCCGTCTCCCGCATCGAACCGACATTGAGCACGTCGCACTCGAGGTAGACCAGGTCGAGCGACAC
>JAFMQQ010000529.1 GCA_017354595.1 Micromonosporaceae bacterium | reverse complement strand
GGAGCCCCGTCTGGGCCGGCGGCTGTGGGAGGCCCGGCTGTGGCACACCCTGGATACCGAGCTGACCGCCGCCCAGGTACTGGAGCGGGCCTGGCAGAACCTGGACCGGGCCAGCGGCCAGCTGCGCGCCGCGGCGGCGGAGCTGGTCGGCGGTGCGGAGAACGACGACACGGTACGGCTGGCCCTGGACCGCCTGGCCGGCGAGCACCCGGACAACACCACGATCCTGGACCTGGCGAAGCTCACCCTCGCCGAGGCGACCGAGTTCGTCGCCCAGCACGAGCTGGTGTCCGGAGTGGACGATCCGTGCGTGGTGATTGAGATGCCGGAGTTCGCCCGGGGTGTCGCCGTCGCCTATTGCGATCCGCCCGGCCCGCTGGAGACGGCGGAGGTACCGACCTTCTACTGCATCGCACCGACCCCGGCCGGCTGGTCACCGCAGCGGGTCGCCTCGTTCTACCGCGAATACAACAACCACATGCTGTACGGCCTCACCGTGCACGAGGCGATGCCGGGCCATTTCCTGCAGCTGGCCCATGCGCGCCGGTTCCGCGGCGCGACCCGGGCCCGGGCCGCCGCCACGTCCGGACCGTTCGTGGAGGGTTGGGCGGTCTATGCGGAGGAGCTGATGGCGCGGTACGGCTTCGGCGGGCTGCCGGTACGGCTGCAGCAGTTGAAGATGCAGCTGCGCATGTCGCTGAATGCCATCATCGACCAGTTGGTGCATTGCGAGCAGATGGCGGAGGCCGACGCGATGGCGCTGATGCGCGACCGCGGTTTCCAGGAGGAGGGCGAGGCGGCCGGCAAGTGGCGGCGAGCGCTGCTGACCTCGACGCAGCTCTCCACCTACTTCGTCGGGTACACCGAGGTGGCCGGGATCGCCGCGGCCCGGCCGGACGGGGTGAGCCTGCGCGACTGGCACGACCGCATGCTCGGCCAGGGTTCGATCCCACCCCGGCACCTGCGCGCGCTGCTCGGCTGAGCCTCACCCGGGGGAGTGCGACGGCGCGGCGACCGGCGCAGCCGAGCGCTGGCCGGGTGGGCGCCGGTCCACGATCCGTACGTGGGTGGGCAGGTCGAAGGCGTCCGGGGCGACCGCCTGGGAGTACCGGTCGAGCGAGATGTCCACCGGCCTGCCGCTCACCTCGCCGGTGAAGGTACCCAGCAGGCCGCTGGTGGTGATGCACACGCTGAACCGCGACGCGGCCGCGTTGTTCACCCCCCGGACATCAACGCAACTGGCGTTCTCGCCGGCGATCGTGGTGTCGTGCTGCGAGATCACCACGTTGGTGTCCAACGCCGCCGCGGTCAGCAGGCTCGCCACCAGCGCCGGCGATACCAGCCCGCCGCTGCCGAGCGCGGTCAGCAGCCCGGCCCCCGCATCGGTGCCGGCCGAGGGCGGCGGGGTGAGGGTACAGGTGCCGGCGTGGCACTGCGCGGTCTGTTCCGGGGTGAGGATGAGGGTGCCGCCGGGATAGGTGTACGCGACCCGCAGCGGCGCCTGCGCCTGGGCGATCGTGGCCTGGTCCCCCTGGGGCAGCGTGTACACCGCCGTGTAGGTCATTGCCCCGGAGCGGGACAGCCTGCCGGCCAGGTCGCCCACCAGACGGTTCCGGTCGGAGGTACCGGGTGTGCCGCCCACCGCCGCGCACCCGCTCACTCCCACCACAAGGAGCAGAGTCGCAACCAGCAGCCGGGTGATGCTTCCCGGTCTGGGAGTACCCTCCCGGGGCGCGCTGTGCGGGGCGGGACGCATGCCTCCAGCCTGAGGTCGTAGCTGACCTGAAAGTCTTTCGCCAGTTTCGCACACCGGCCAGGTCGGTGTCCGGCGTACCCGTACGCCTCGATACGCTGCCCGATGGGCAACCGGTGGGTAGCGGTACGACAGGCAGGAGCGGGAGATGGCCACCATCGAAGGAATCGTCGCCAGGGAGATCCTCGACTCGCGGGGCAACCCGACCATCGAGGTTGAACTCGGGCTCGACGACGGCACGACAGCGAGTGCGGCGGTACCCTCCGGCGCATCCACTGGCGCCTTCGAGGCTCTGGAGCTGCGCGACGGCGACTCCGACCGGTACGCGGGCAAGGGCGTCGAGAAGGCGGTCGCCAATGTGGAGGAGCGCATCTTTCCGGAGATATTCGGGATGGACGCGACCGACCAGCGCGCGATCGACCAGAAGATGCTCGACCTGGACGGCACTGCGGACAAGTCCGGGCTGGGCGCCAACGCGATCCTGGGCGTGTCGCTGGCGGTAGCGAAGGCGGCCGCCGAGTCGGCCGGGCTGTCGCTGTTCCGTTACCTCGGTGGGCCCAATGCCCACCTGCTGCCGGTACCGATGATGAACATCCTCAACGGCGGAGCGCATGCTGACTCCAATGTGGACATCCAGGAGTTCATGGTGGCGCCGATCGGCGCGCCGACGTTCAAGGACGCGCTGCGCGCCGGCGCGGAGACCTACCACGCCCTGAAGGCGGTGCTGAAGAAGAACGGCCTGGGTACCGGCCTGGGTGACGAGGGTGGCTTCGCGCCCAGCCTGCCGCACAACTCCGCGGCGCTGGACCTGATCGCCGAGGCGATCGCGGCGGCCGGATACACGCTCGGCACCGACATCGCGCTCGCCGTCGACGTTGCTGCCACTGAGTTCTACGGCAACGGCGCCTACACCTTCGAAGGCACGCCGAAGTCGGCGGAGGAGCTGACCGAGTACTACGCCAAGCTGGTCGAGCAGTACCCGATCGTCTCGCTCGAGGACCCGCTGGCCGAAGAGGACTGGGCGGGGTGGGCGGCGCTGACCGCGCGGCTGGGCGACCGGATCCAGATCGTCGGCGACGACATCTTCGTCACCAACCCGACCCGGATCGCCCGCGGTATCGCAGAGCAGTCGGCGAACGCGTTGCTGGTCAAGGTGAACCAGATCGGTTCGCTGACCGAGACGCTGGACGCGGTGGATCTGGCCCACCGGGCCGGCTTCCGGTGCATGATCAGCCACCGGTCCGGGGAGACCGAGGACACCACGATCGCCGATCTCGCGGTGGCCGTCGGCGCCGGCCAGCTCAAGACCGGCGCGCCGGCCCGGTCCGAGCGGGTCGCCAAGTACAACCAGTTGCTGCGGATCGAAGACGAGCTCGCTGACGCGGCGCGGTACGCCGGCGCGGGCGCGTTCCCGAGGTACCGTCGCGACTGATGCAGCAGCAGCGGCGAGCGCCGGGAGGACCGGCCCGCAACCGGGGCGGGACCCCGCGGCAGGCCACGCG